>NZ_JABXGI010000029.1:0-46761 GCF_022627865.1 Herbaspirillum sp. C7C2 | reverse complement strand
ACTCGAACCCCCACACCTCGCGGCACATGGACCTGAACCATGCGCGTCTACCAATTCCGCCACGTGGGCTGCGCTGTAAAGCGAAGAACGTAATTATAGAGGGTATTCGCTGGCTGTCAATACTTTTCTTGATCTCCTAGGTGTTTTTTCGTTGTAATACGAAAGCTTGACCCCCTTCTTCCTCCGTATTGCGGTTAGGTAAATGGCAGCAACTCCGTTACACTAGGGGCTTCCATCGGTCCGGGCGATGCTTGCCCCGGCATTTATAACAATTGCGCGAAACGAAACTTTTGAGCCAATTTCCCTATTCCATTCCCAGCCGGGAAGAGATCCTCGGCATCCTGCGCACTTCGTCCGGCGCGCAAAACGCTGCCGCACTGGCAGCCGCGCTCGGCGTCAAGCCTGAAGAAATGGATGGCCTGACGCGCCGCCTCAACGCCATGGAGCGTGACGGCCAGATCAAGCCGGATCGCGCCGGTCATTACAAACTGACCCATTCACCCGACTTCATCCTGGGCCGCGTTTCCAGCCACCGTGATGGCTTCGGTTTCCTGCTGCCCGATGATGGCAGCGCTGACCTGTTCCTGCCCGAGAAGGAAATGCAGAAGGTCATGCACGGGGACCGCGTCCAGGCCCGCATCGTCGGCACCGACCGTCGCGGCCGTCCGGAAGGGACCATCGTCGAAGTGGTGGAGCGCGCCAACAGCCACGTGATCGGTCGTCTGCTCAACGAGAACGGCGTCTGGGTGGTCGCCCCCGAAGACAAGCGCATCGGCCATGACGTGCTGTTGGCCGGCTCGCCAGGCAAGGCCAAGGCCGGGCAGGTGGTCAGCGTCGAACTGACCGAGCACCCGTCACGCTATACCCAGCCGGTGGGCAAGATCGTCGAAATCCTCGGCGACATCGACGACCCCGGCATGGAAATCGAAATCGCCGTGCGCAAGTACGGCGTACCGCACGAATTCTCCGAAGCGGCCAAGAAGCTCTCGGCCAAGCTGCCCAGCGAAGTCAAGGCGGCCGACCTGAAGGATAGGGTCGATCTGCGTGATGTCCCGCTGGTCACCATCGACGGTGAAGATGCCCGCGACTTCGATGACGCGGTCTATTGCGAACCGGTCAAGATCGGTCGCACCAAGGGTTACCGCCTGATCGTGGCGATCGCCGACGTCAGCCACTACGTCAAGCCCAACGATGCCCTGGATACCGATGCGCTGGAGCGCAGCACTTCGGTCTATTTCCCGCGCCGGGTCATCCCGATGCTGCCGGAAAAGCTCTCCAACGGCCTGTGCTCGCTGAACCCCGATGTCGATCGCCTGACCCTGGTCTGCGACGCCGTGATCACCGCCAAGGGCGAGATCAAGGCCTATCAGTTCTATCCCGCCGTGATCCACTCGGCGGCCCGCCTGACCTACACCGAAGTGGCCTCGATCCTGGGCAATACCAAGGGTCCGGAGGCGGCGCGCCGGATCGGTCTGGTGCCGCACCTGACGCACCTCTACGAAGTCTTCCAGGCGCTGCTGACGGCGCGCCAGGCGCGTGGCGCCATCGACTTCGAGACCACCGAGACCTACATCGTCTGCAATGCCGCCGGCAAGATCGAGAAGATCCTGCCGCGCACCCGCAACGATGCGCACCGCCTGATCGAAGAGTGCATGCTGGCGGCCAACGTCTGCGCGGCCGACCTGTTGAAGCGTCACGATCATCCGGCGCTGTACCGTATCCACGCCGGCCCGACCAAGGAAAAGCTGACCCAGCTGCGGACCTTCCTCAAGCAGGTAGGCCTCACCCTGGGTGGGGGCGACACCCCCAGCGCGTCCGACTATGCGGAACTGATGCCCAAGGTCAAGGCGCGTCCGGATGCGGTCCTGATCCAGACCATGCTGCTGCGCTCCATGCAGCAGGCGGTCTACAGCCCCGACAACATCGGTCACTTCGGCCTGTCCTACGAGTCCTACGCGCACTTCACCAGCCCGATCCGTCGCTATCCCGACCTGCTGACCCATCGTGCCATCAAGGCCGTGCTGCAGGGCAAGCGCTACGAGCCCAAGGGCATCGACAGCAGCGCGCTCAATACCTCGATCTCGCCGGCCGCCCGCAAGGCGCAGGCACTGCAGCGCGCCACCGACAAGGCCGCCGGCAAGAAGCCGCGCGGCGAAAGCGCCCTGGCGATCTGGGAAGCGCTGGGCCTGCACTGTTCGGCCAATGAACGTCGCGCCGACGAGGCCTCACGTGACGTGGAAGCATGGCTGAAGTGCTACTTCATCCGCGACAAGCTGGGCGAGGAATTCACCGGCACCATCGCCGGCGTGGCCACCTTCGGTATCTTCGTGCAGCTCGATGCGCTCTATATCGAAGGCCTGGTGCACGTCACCGAATTGGGGGCCGACTACTTCCAGTACGACGAAGCGCGCCACGAACTGCGCGGCGAACGCACCGGCATCCGCTACCAGCTGACCGATCGTGTGACCGTGCAGGTCAGCCGGGTCGACCTGGATGCACGCAAGATCGATCTGTCGCTGGTCAACGAACCGGGCATCCGCACCCTGATCAAGAATGAAGCCAAGCGCGCCGAAAGCGCCGCGCGCGGCAAGTCAGGGTCGGCCAGGAATGCGGCCGGGAGCGGCGCCGGCGGTGACGCCGGTCAACCGGCACCCCGCGCCAAGAAGGGCGCCGCGCCCAAGCCGGCCGCCGTGGCCGCCAAGGGCAAGGGGGCCAAGGGTGGCGCCCAGGCCAAGACCGGCGCCAGCCACGCCCGCGCCGGCGAAGCCGACCGCAAGCGCGCCGCCGCCAAGGGTTTCAACAAGGGCGGCAAGAAGAAGCGATGAGCATGTCCCCGGCCGCCAGCTGCCCAGGCAGCCTGCGACCGGGTTTGATGGAATGATTTGACCGCAAGACGAAAGACACAAGCAGGATTTATGAAGAGCAAAATGATTTTCGGCTTCCATGCCGTGACCTCCCGCATCCGCCACGAGGCTTCCTCGGTGGACGAGATCTACGTGGATGCCGAGCGCCGCGACCGCCGCATGCTGGACATGCTGCATGCCGCCAAGGAAGCCAACGTGCGCATCATCCAGGCCGACGACCAGCGTCTGTCGGCCATGGTCGGTACGCGCCGTCACCAGGGCGTGGTCGCCAAGGCTGCCACACTGTCGCTGGCGCGCACCCTGGATGAACTGCTGGACGCCGTGGTCGGTCCGCCGCTGCTGCTGATCCTGGACGGCATCACCGATCCGCACAACCTGGGCGCCTGCCTGCGCGTGGCCGACGGTGCCGGCGCGCACGCCGTGATCGCCCCCAAGGATCGCGCCGTTGGCCTCAACGCCACGGCCATGAAGGTCTCCAGTGGCGCCTCCGATACCGTGCCCTACATCACCGTCACCAACCTGGCGCGCACCATGCGCGACCTGAAGGAGCGCGGCGTCTGGATCATCGGTACCTCCGACGACGCCGAGAAGGGGCTCTACGAGGGCGACTTCACCGGCCCCACCGCGCTGGTCATGGGTTCCGAAGGCGAGGGCATGCGTCGCCTGACCCGCGAGACCTGCGACGTGCTGGTCAACATCCCCATGTTCGGTTCGGTCGAGAGCCTGAACGTGTCGGTGGCATCGGGCGTGTGTCTGTACGAGGCGCGACGTCAGCGCTTGCCCAGGTAAGTCCGGTCATCCCCGCATGACAACATCGCCGGACTTTGTGTCCGGCGATTTTTTTTGTCGTTCCACCCCGCAGTTCGTTCAACGTTTCAGGAAACCATCATGTTCAGCCGACTCAGAGAAGACATCGCCAGCATCCGTGAGCGCGACCCCGCCGCACGCAATAGCTGGGAGGTGCTGACCTGTTATCCCGGCCTGCATGCGGTGATCCTGCACCGCTGGGCCAAGGCCTGCTGGCACGCCGACCTGAAGTGGCTGGGGCGCTTCATCTCGCAACTGGGGCGCACGCTGACCGGTATCGAGATCCATCCCGGCGCCACCATCGGTCGCCGTGTCTTCATCGACCACGGCATGGGCGTGGTCATCGGCGAGACCGCTGTGGTCGGTGACGATTCCACCATCTACCAGGGCGTGACCCTGGGCGGTACCTCGCTGTCCAAGGGCGCCAAGCGCCATCCCACCCTGGGACGCGGCGTCATCATCGGTGCCGGTGCCAAGGTCCTGGGCGGATTTACGGTGGGCGACGGCGCCAAGGTCGGCTCCAATGCGGTGGTGACCAAGGAAGTACCGGCCGGCGCCACGGCGGTCGGCAACCCGGCGCGCATCGTTGAGCGTAATCCAGGGCCGGTCGAGCGCGACCAGGCGACAGCCCGGCTGTTTGCGGCCTATGGCGTCATGCCCAATGGCGACGACCCGCTCTCCAAGGCGCTGCATGGCCTGATCAACCAGGTGGCGGCGCAGGAGCAGCAGCTCGAGGTGGTGCTGGCCGCCTTGAAGAGTGCGGGGATAGGGTGTCGACGACTGGAAGAAACAACGCACTTCGACGCCGCCCAGTTGAACCGGTTGGTGGATTGAATCGAAGTCGCAGTCCGCAGCCGGGATCATGTCGGCTGCGGTGGGAGGCTGGGCAGGGGAGCGGTGATTCAGGCGATCTCGTCGCCCTGGGCATCATGCCGGTGCAGCACGCCGTCGGCGCTCAGGCTGATCCAGCCACCGCGCGGCGTCTCGACGTCGTATTCCCAGTCCGGCAGGACGTAGCGCAGCCTGGGGGCCTCACCGTCCTCCAGGCGATGCAGGGCAGGGCGGTGGGTGTGGCCGTGGATGAGCACGTCGCTGCCGGTCTGCGCGAAGAGCGCGGCGATGGCATCGGCATTCACATCCATGATGGCCATTTCCTTGCTCTGGTTGGCGTCCTGGCTGTTCTTGCGGATGCCTTCGATGATGGCCTTGCGCTGCGCCAGCGGCATCGCCAGGAACTGCTGCTGGTAGGCCGGCTGCCGCACCTGGGCGCGGAAGGCCATGTAGGCCAGGTCGTCCGTACACTGGGCGTCGCCGTGCGCCAGCGCCAGGCGGCGACCGGCCAGGGTGACCACCGTCGGGTCGTCCAGCAGCGTCATCCCTGCGGCTTCCGCAAAGCCCTGGCCCACCAGGAAATCACGGTTGCCGGCCATCCAGAACAGCTGGACGCCTTGCGCCTGCACGGCCTTGAGGGCATCGGCGATCTGCCGGTTGTAGGGCGTGACCAGGTCATCGTCGCCGGCCCAGTATTCGAAGATGTCGCCCAGCAGGTAGAGCTGCTGCGTGCGCGTCGCCTGGTGCTGCAGGAAGGACAGGAAGGCCGCCGTGGTACGCGGCAGGGAAGCTTGCAGATGGAGATCGGAAACAAAAAGCGCAACCGTCGGTTGCGCTTTTTGCATGAACTGGAAATCAGTCATGGTCGGGGTGAAGAGGGTCTGGCTCAGACCACTTCGGCCTTCTCGATCACCACGTCTTCCGCCGGGACGTCGGCGAACATGCCGGAGCGGGTGGTCTTGACGCCCTTGATCTTGTCGACCACTTCAGTGCCTTCGACGACCTTGCCGAAGACGCAGTAGCCCCAACCGTCCTGGCCCGGGAAATCCAGGAAGCTGTTGTTCTTGACGTTGATGAAGAACTGCGCCGAGGCCGAGTGCGGGGCGGCGGTGCGGGCCATGGCCAGGGTGTAGGGCTCGTTCTTGAGGCCATTCTTGGCTTCGTTCTCGATGGGTTCTTTGGTTTCCTTCTGCTTCATGCCGGGTTCGAAGCCGCCGCCCTGGATCATGAAACCGTCGATGACGCGGTGGAAGATGGTGCCGTTGTAGTGACCTGCATTGACATAAGCCAGGAAGTTTTCAACGGTCTTCGGCGCTTTTTCCGCGTCCAGTTCGATTCGGATGTTGCCGTGGTTGGTGGTGAGCAGAACTGCCATGTTGAATCCTTTGCTTGAGGGTGAAAATAAAAAAAACGAGGCGGGCAACGCTGGCCCGCCTGGCATGCCGGTGCGGCTCAGACCTACTTGACGATGCTGGCCGATTCGATCACCACCGGAGTGGTCGGGACATCACCGCCGCCGGTGCGCACCTGCTTGATCTTGTCGACCACGTCGGTGCCGGCGATCACCTTGCCGAACACCGCATAACCCCAACCATCCTGGCCCGGATAGTCCAGGAAGCGGTTGTTGGCGACGTTGATGAAGAATTGCGCGGTGGCCGAGTGCGGTGCCGAGGTGCGCGCCATGGCGATAGTATAAACCTCGTTCTTCAAACCGTTATTGGCCTCGTTCTTGATGGGCGCGTCGGTGGGCTTTTCGCGCAGGTTCTGGTCCATGCCGCCGCCCTGGATCATGAAGCCGTTGATGACGCGGTGAAACACCGTGCCGTTGTACTGGCCCTTCTTGACGTACTTCAGGAAGTTGTCGACCGAGACCGGGGCTTTTTCCGGGCTCAGCTCGACGGTGATGTCGCCCATGCTGGTTTTCAGCAGCACGCGGGGCGCGTCAGCGGCCAGCACGGGGGAGGCCAGCGTAGCCGACAGGGACAGGGCTGCTGCCATGCGCAGCAGGTGACGACGAGAAATGATCATGCGTTGCCTTCGTAAATGATTTTCCATTGCGATCCTTCACGCACCCAGTACTGGCGCTTGCGGATCGCGTTCTTGCTCTTGCCGACGGCACTCTCCTGGGTGAAGGTGCTGACGATCATGTCTTCCGGTGTGCCGGGATAGCGGAACAGGCTGACATCGCGCAGTTTGACACTGGTATAGCGCGCGCCGTTCAGGCTCTTCTGCTGGCGGCCGAACCAGGTGCTCAGGTTTTCGCCCTGGGCCGAGCGGAATTCGGGGGAATAGTACGACAGGACCTTGTCGGCATCCGCATTTTCCAGCGACTGGCCCCAGTCTTCCAGCATGGCGCTGGCGGCGTCACGCTGCCTGGCCCATTCGCTCTTGTCCACGAACTGCACGTGCTGGCTGATCACCACCACCGTCCGGCCGACCTCGGCCGTGGAATACAGGCTCTGCAGGTCGGGATTGGCCAGCACCACGCAGCCGTCGGAGGACAGCGGCGGGCGACTGAAATTGTCCGAGGGCGTGCCGTGCAGCCAGATGCCATAGCCGCTGCGGCCATTGCGCTTATCCCATTCGTTGGGGTAGGACAGGGGCAGGGCGCCAGTGCCATAGAAATCGGGCAGCTTGGGGCCGGGGATGCGGTTGTTGACGTAGTACACGCCGATGGGGGTGCGCTGGTCGCCGGACTTGGTCTTGTTGGCGCCGAAGCGACCCTGGGAGACGTAGTAGTCGGTCAGGTATTTCAGTTCACCGCCCTGGTTCTCATAGACGTACAGGCGCGAGCGGGTGGTGTCGACCACCAGCACGTTCTTCTGGTCGTCGCCGACCTGCAGCACGGCCTTGGGAATGAGGTGTGGATCCGGCTTTTCCTGCAGCGAGCGGATGCGCACCATGGCCTCGTCGCGCAGTTCCTTGAGCTTGTCGGCCGGGCCGTCAGCCATGGCGCCGAAGTTGCGTACCGGTCGCGCATGCATCAGCAGCAGGTCGCCCCGTACCAGATGGCCCAGGCGGAAAGTGGGATAGGCCGCCACCAGGGCATCGGCCTTGACCTGGGCCTCGCGCAGGCGATTGGCGCCGAGATCCTTGTAGATATCGATCAGCAAGGCCTCCGGATCAGGCTTGGCCTCGGCCGCGCCGGCCGGACTGCTCTGCGGCGGAATGGAAGAAGAAGAGGCCACGCTGCCCATCGAAGGCAGAGCTGCCAGACACAACATCAGCAGGCGTCCCAGCATGCGCATGGAACGCCCTTGCAAAGCGCTAGCCACCAATTACCCTCCCGATCGTTCCTGTTTGATCAGCCATCGATTGCCCTGTTTGACGAATATCAGGGTCTTGCGGCTGTCCACCGTCAGCCGATCCGAATTATATATCTGGCGATAGCGCACGGTGGCGGTGTTGCCGCTGATGCTGACCGTGGCATTGCTGACCTTGACGCTGATGCGGCCCTTGTCCTCGATGCGGGCGCGGCGTTCTTCGGCCCATTCCTTGCGGGATGCGCCCTTGGGGGTGTCGAAGTCGCTGGCGTAGTGGCCCAGGTAGCCGCGCACATCCTTGTCGCTCCAGGATTTGGCCCAGCCGTTGAGGGCCGCCAGTACCGCTGACTTTTCCTGTTCGGCGCTGGCTTCCGCCTTGGCCTTGTCCTTGTCGGCGCGGGCCTTGTCGGCCTTTGCCTTCTCGGCGGCGGCCAGCTTGTCGGCACGCGCCTTCTCGGCGGCTGCCTGGGCGGCTTTTTCCTTCTCGGCGCGGGCGGCCTGTTCCTTGGCCAGCTTGTCGGCCTTGTCCTTTTCCTTCTGGGCCAGCAGTTCGGCCTGCTTCTGCTCGGCGGCAGCCTTGTCGGCGGCGGCCTTTTGTGCGCGGGCCTGCTCGGCGGCCAGTTGCTCGGAGCGTGCCTTGTCGGCGCGGGCCTTGTCGGCGCGGGCCTTGTCGGCAGCGGCCTTGTCCGCCTTTTCCTTGTCGGCCTGCGCCTTTTCCTTGTCGGCGGTGGCCTTGGCAATGGCAGTCTTTTCCGCTTCGGCCTTGTCGGCGGCGGCCTGCTGGGCTGCCTTTTCGGCCGCCAGAGCCTTGGCGCGCTGCTGCTGTTCGGCGGCGCTGGCGTCGGCCTTGGCCTTGGCGTCACGCTGGGCGCTGGCCGCGGAGGCCAGGCGCGGCACGGTGCCGCCGGTGGTATTGCCGTTCAGGGAGCGCAGCAGGGTCAGCTTGGGTTGCGGCACGTTGGCACCCGGGTCGATCTGCAGCGCCTTGTCATAGGCCTGGCTGGCCAGCTTGGCATAGACGTCGCCCAGGTTTTCCAGCGCCGTGGCATAGGTCGGGTTGGTGCGCATGGCCATGTCCAGCGCCGCACGGGCCTTGTCGTACTGGCCGTCAGCCGCGTACAGCACAGCCAGGTTGTTGTAGGGCTCGGGCAGGTCGGGGAAATCCTCGGTCAGCTTGCCGAACACCGCGATGGCCTCGGCAGAACGGTTTTGTTCTGCTAAGATCAGCCCCTTCGTGAAACGCAGTTGCGCATCGCGCGGGTGTTTCGCCAGTACGGCATCGGTCTTGGTCAGCGCTTCGGCATACTGTCCTGCCCGCATCAGCTTGTTGATGTCAGACATTTCACTGGCATGCGCGAGCCCGGCAGGCACCCCGAACAGGGCGGCCACCAGGCTGGACAACACTGCTGTCTTGTGGGCAGTCTTGCTGATCAAACCGCGCAAACCATGAATGGATGTCTGTTCTTGTGATTCTGGGGCCATGGTTTTATCGATGCTATACTCGAAGAAATTCGAAGAAAGCTGGCATTTTATAACAAACAAGTAAGACAAAAAGAGGTTTGGCTACCGTGACCCGTTCATGTTGCAACTGCTGTTAGAACAATGATCCCAGGCAGGGGCATGCCAGCGCCAGAACGCTTTCCGGCGCGGCCCCACGCAATCGCATGAATCCGGCGCCCCCTGCGGTAACGCCAATCCAAGAATTCCCATCCCATGAGCGAGCTCAAGATTTACAAC
The DNA here is from genome assembly GCF_022627865.1 of Herbaspirillum sp. C7C2. Lineage (NCBI taxonomy): Bacteria > Pseudomonadati > Pseudomonadota > Betaproteobacteria > Burkholderiales > Oxalobacteraceae > Herbaspirillum > Herbaspirillum sp. C7C2. The sequence goes on along the minus strand of NZ_JABXGI010000029.1, from coordinate 37,259 downwards.
ACGCTAGCGCGTGATAAGCAGACCTTTTCCCCGATCGAACCCGGCAAGGTGCGCTTGTACGTGTGCGGCATGACCGTCTATGACTATTGCCATATCGGCCATGCACGGGTGCTGGTGGTGTTCGACATGGTGCAGCGCTGGCTGCGCGCCTCCGGTTACGACGTGACCTATGTGCGCAACATCACCGACATCGATGACAAGATCATCAAGCGCGCCCTGGAAAACGGCGAGACCATCAGCCAGCTGACTCGTCGCTTCATCGACGCCATGAACGAGGATGCCGGCGCCCTGGGCGTGCAGCGCCCCGATCACGAGCCGCGCGCCACCCAGTACGTGCCACAGATGCTGGACCTGATCGGCAAGCTGGAAAAGAACGGCCTGGCCTACAAGGCCAGCGATGGCGACGTCAATTACTCGGTGCGCGACTTCCCCGGCTACGGCAAGCTCTCCGGCAAGTCGCTGGACGATCTGCGCGCCGGCGAGCGCGTCGATGTCAACACCGGCAAGCGTGACCCGCTGGACTTCGTCCTCTGGAAGGCGGCCAAGCCGACCGAGCCCGACGAGGCCAAGTGGGATTCGCCCTGGGGCTGTGGCCGTCCGGGCTGGCACATCGAGTGCTCGGCCATGTCCAGCGACCTGCTGGGCGACCATTTCGACATCCACGGCGGCGGCCAGGACCTGCAGTTCCCCCACCACGAAAATGAAATCGCCCAGTCCGAAGGGGCGCACCAGCACACCTTCGTCAATTACTGGATGCATAACGGCTTCGTGCGCATCGACAACGAAAAGATGTCGAAGTCGCTCGGCAATTTCTTCACCATCCGTGACGTCCTGAAGCAATACGACCCGGAAGTGCTGCGCTTCTTCATCCTGCGCGCGCACTATCGCAGCCCGCTCAATTATTCGGATGCGCACCTGGACGACGCCCGCCAGGCCTTGACCCGTCTGTATACCGCCTTGAAGGATGTGCCCCCCGAGGCCGGCGGCCTGGTCGCCGACGAAGCCCACGCCCAGCGCTTCGCCGATGCCCTCAACGACGACTTCAACACCCCGGTGGCGATCTCGGTGCTGTTCGAGCTGGCCAACGAGGTCAATCGCAGCCGCTCGCCGGCGCAGGCGCGCCAGTTGAAGGCACTGGCCGGCATCCTGGGCCTGCTGCAGCGCGCGCCGGGCGAATACCTCAAGGGCGGTGTCAGCGCAGCCGGTGGCCTGGACGAAGCAGCCATCGCAGCCCTGATCGACGCCCGCAAGGCGGCCAAGGCCGGCAAGAACTTTGCCGAAGCCGACCGCATCCGTGCCGAGCTGACCGACGCCGGCATCATTCTGGAAGACAAACCGGGCGGCCTGACCGAATGGCGGAGAGCTTGATTTGAATACCAACCGAAAAGCCAGCGAGCTCGATCCCAGCCTGATCGTCCCGGCCTACTGGGAAGAGGCCAAGGCCGAGCTGATGAAGCGCGACCGCATCATGCGCAAGCTCATCCCGCAGTTCGGGGACCTGCAATTGACAGTGCGGGGCGACGCCTTCACCACGCTGGCACGTTCGGTGATCGGCCAGCAGATTTCGACCAAGGCCGCCAATGCGGTCTGGCAGCGCTTCCTGGAAGCCTGCCCGCGCTGCACGCCGGGCCAGGTGATCCGTACCGGCCCCGAGGCGCTCGCTGCCTGCGGCCTGTCCAAGCGCAAGGCCGAATATATTCTCGATCTGGCGGCCCACTTCAAGGCCAAGACGGTACATCCCGACAAATGGGCGGAGATGGAAGACGAAGCCGTCATTGCCGAGATGATCCAGATCCGCGGGATTGGCCGCTGGACAGCCGAGATGTTTTTGATATTTAATCTGCTGCGCCCGAACGTGCTGCCGCTGGATGACCTGGGATTGCTCAAGGGCATCAGCGTCAGTTATTTCTCGGGCGAGCCTGTCTCGCGCAGCGATGCGCGCGAAGTCGCCGCGAACTGGGAACCGTGGCGCACCGTGGCCACCTGGTATCTGTGGCGCAGCCTGGATCCGCTGCCATCCGATTATTGATCCAAGGGGAAGAGGGCGCGGAGGCCTCTGGTGTATACTCCGCTCCTCTCAAGATTTAAGGCAAACCGATCCATCCGGGACCATCGCGCCGCAACCCGCACCGGGGCGGCCTCCCGCCGATGATCGGACTTGTTGAAAAGGAACACAATGAGTAAATCGACAACGACTTTTCTGGGCTTCGAGCAGGCCATCGCCGAGCTGGATGCCAAGATCGAAGAGTTGCGTTTTGTGCAGGACGACTCGGCCGTCGACATCTCCGAAGAGATCGAACGCCTGGTCAAGAAAAGCCAGCAACTGACCAAGGACATCTACGCCAAGCTGACCCCCTGGCAGGTGTCGCAGATCGCGCGCCATCCGCAACGTCCCTACACCATGGACTACGTGCGCGAAATCTTCACCGACTTCCACGAACTGCACGGCGACCGCACCTTCGCTGACGACCAGTCCATCGTTGGCGGTCTGGCCCGTTTCAATGGCCAGGCCTGCATGGTGATCGGCCACCAGAAGGGGCGCGACACCAAGGAACGCGCCATGCGCAACTTCGGCATGCCCAAGCCCGAAGGCTATCGCAAGGCCATGCGCCTGATGAAGGTCGCCGAAAAGTTCGGCCTGCCCATCTTCACCTTCGTCGATACCCCCGGTGCCTTCCCCGGCATCGATGCCGAAGAGCGCGGCCAGTCCGAAGCCATCGGCCACAACCTGTATGTCATGGCCGAGCTGAAGGTGCCGCTGATCGCCACCATCATCGGTGAAGGTGGTTCCGGCGGCGCGCTGGCCATCGCCGTGGGCGACCAGGTGCTGATGCTGCAATATGCGACCTATTCGGTGATCTCGCCGGAAGGCTGCGCTTCCATCCTGTGGAAGACCGCCGACCGCGCTGCCGACGCCGCCGAGGCACTGGGCCTGACCGCCCATCGCCTCAAGGCCATCGGCCTGATCGACAAGATCGTCAACGAACCGCTGGGCGGCGCCCATCGCGACCCCAAGCAGATGGCCGGCCTGCTCAAGCGTGCCCTGTCGGATTCGCTGCGCCAGTTTCAGGGCATGAAGACCAAGGACCTGCTGGCCGCCCGTCACGAAAAGCTGATGGCCTACGGCAAGTTCAAGGAATTGAATTCGGCGGAATAATTTCCCCACCGTTTCCGCTTCCCACGTTCAGGCGCCAGCGATTGCTTCGCTGGCGTTTGTCTTTTCAGCCGCCGCGTTTCCCATGTCCGATCATCCTTCCGCCTCCCACGACAAGACCCTGGCCAGCCTGATGCAGGCCCTGCAGGCCACGCTGGCGCTGGCCGGCTTCGACGCCCGTCGCGACACCCTGGCCGTGGCCTACAGCGCAGGGCTGGATTCCACCGTGCTGCTGGAGGTGGCCGCGCATTGGGCGCAGCAGGCGGGTGGCAGGCTGGTGGCCTTGCACGTCCATCATGGGCTCAGCCTCCATGCGGACGCCTGGCTGGCGCATGCACAGGGCTTTTGCGACGTGCGCGGTCTGGCCTTCCAGGCCGAGCGGGTACAACTGCAGCAGGTTGCCGACAGCGGCGTGGAAGAGGCGGCGCGCCTGGCGCGCTATGCCGCTCTGGGGCGCCTGTGTCGCCAGCAGGGCGCGCGCCTGCTGCTGACCGCGCATCACCTCGACGACCAGGCCGAAACCGTGCTGCTGCAACTGCTGCGCGGCAGCGGCCTGGCCGGTCTGTCCGGCATGGATCGCTGCAATGCTGCGCCAGCCTTGCTGGGCGATGCGGATACCCAGATGGCGCGGCCGTTGCTGGGGGTGACGCGCGCGCAACTGGAGAGCGTCGCGCAGGCGCTGTCGCTGACCTGGATCGAGGATGAATCCAACCGTGATCCGCGCTACGCCCGCAATGCCTTGCGTCATCAGGTGATGCCGGCGCTGGGGCAGGTCTTTCCCGGCTACCAGCAGCGACTGGCGCGGGCTGCGGGCCATGCCCAGGGCGCGCAGGAATTGCTGCGTGAAGTGGCTCAGGCCGACCTGGAGCAATGTCGGCAGGACGATCACTTGCGCATGCCGGCGCTGCGCCAGTTGAGCGAGCAGCGCTTCCTCAATCTGATGCGCCACTGGTTTGCGCTGCGCGGCATGCGCATGCCCTCGGCGGCCTGGATGCAGGAGATGCGCAGTCAACTGCTGCAGGCCGACGTCGAGGCGCAACTGTGTGTCTCGCATCCCGATGGCGAGGTGCACCGCTATCGCGACCGCGTCTTCCTGGCCCCGCGCCGCAGGCCGCCGGAAGAGGGCGAATCCCTGCAATTGCGCTGGCAAGGCCAGGCCCAGGTGCATGTGCCGGCCTTCTACGGCACGCTGCATTTCGAGCCTGTTTCAGGTACCGAGGTTGACGCCGGTGGCCGGGGCGGCTTTGATCCGGCCTGGCTGCAGTCGCAATCCCTGCTGGTCTGCGGTCGCAGCGGTGGCGAGCGTGTCAGGCTGGCACACAACCGGCCGGCGCGCAGTCTCAAGCAGCAATACCAGAGCGCCGATGTCCCTGCCTGGGAGCGACCTTACCTGCCGCTGGTGTGGGCCGGCGACACCTTGCTCCTGGCCGCCGGCATCGGCATGGACTGCAGTCGTTTCGTCACGCAGGGCGAACGTATCACCTTGCGCTGGCAGCCTGACTGAATTCTTGGCTCCAATGATCTAAACAATATAAAAAAATACCGCACCCTGGCCTTTGGCGAGGGTGCGGCATCCCTGTCATCCCTGACATGGGTGGGCGTGGCTGAAGATCAACCGCGCCCGGTCCTGCTCCTTGCGGACGGCTTACTTCTTGGCGCCGTCGGTGGCCGGCTTTGCTTGCTCGCCGGTGGCTTCCTTCTTGTCAGTCTTGGCTTCGGCCTTCTTCTCCGACTTCTTGTGCTTGACGTGATGCTTGGCCTTGGGCGCAGCCTCGGTCTTGGCGGCTTCGGTCTTGGCCGGGGCGGCGGCCGGTGCTGCTGCGGCGCCGGTCTGGGCGAACACGGGCAGGGTCAGGGCCGACAACAGGGAGGCAACGATGATGGTCTTGGTGTTCATGATGGTGTCCTTTCAAGGAGACGAAAATCGGTTCGGATGGGGTGTGTCAGTGTTCGGTCGTACGGTGTACTGCAGGATTACTTGGTCTTGGCAGCAGCTGGTGCGGCGGCCGGTGCAGCCTCGGCTGCGGGCTTGGCTTCGCTGCCGGCGGCCTTCTTTTCGGCCTTCTTGTGCTTGGCGTGATGTTCGGACTTGGTCTTGGCCTTGGTCGTCGCCTCGGTCTTGCCTGCTTCCGCCTTGGCCGGTGCGGCCGTGGTCGCGGCTGGCGCGACAGTGGCAGGTGCGGTGGCGCCGGTCTGGGCAAACACCGGCAGGGCCAGCGCGGTCAGCAGGGAAGCGACGATGACGGATTGGGTTTTCATGGCAATTTCCTTTAGAAAGTGGTTGTTACGCTCGGCGCTTGATTTTGCGTAATCGCTTCATCATTTCCTTGCGCCTTGCTTCCTATAACGAGCCGCCGACGTGCAGGACGACGTCAAAGTGTTTCAATTCATCGTGGATTTGTAAGCAATCGTTGCGGCTTTGCTTATAATGAGCATCTTCACTTTTTGCCTCACCGAGCGCCTCATGGACTACCAGACCTGGTTCACTTTCTTCGCCGCTGCATGCGTCATCGCCATCTCGCCCGGTTCGGGCGCGGTCCTGTCCATGAGCCACGGTCTCAATTACGGCGTGCGCCGCACCAGCGCCACCATCCTCGGGCTGGAGATCGCGCTGGTGGTGATCCTGGTCATCGCCGGGGCTGGCGTCGGTTCGCTGCTGGTGGCCTCCGAAACCGCCTTCAACGTCATCAAGGTGGCCGGTGCGCTGTATCTGATCTATCTCGGTTTTTCGCAATGGCGCGCGCCGGTGCCGACCGAGCAGCAGGGCGAAGCGCTGGACGCGGCCAATGCCGCCGCCCGCGCCAATCGTGGCCAGCTCTGGTGGCAACGTTGCATGACCGGTTTCCTGACCAATGCCACCAATCCCAAGGGCATCGTCTTCATGGTGGCCGTGCTGCCGCAGTTCATCGACCACCAGCGTCCGCTGTGGCTGCAACTGCTGGTGCTGGCGGTGACCATGGTGGTGGTGGACCTGGTGGTGATGCATGGCTACGCGTTCGCGGCCAGCCGCCTGCAGCGCTTCTTCCGCAGCCAGAAGGCGATCAAGGCGCAGAACCGTTTCTTCGGCGGCGTGCTGATGCTGGTGGGCGCGGGACTGTTCTTCTTCAAGCGCACCCAGCACTGAATCACGGGCGCAGGCCCACGCGCCCAACAAAAAACCCGCAAGTCACAAACTTGCGGGTTTTTTTCATCCGGGCAGGCCGGTGAGGCCGATGGAATGGCCTGCGCCTGCCTTTTCCTTCACTTCAGCTTCATTTGTCCTTTTTCAAACACGACGACATGAAGGCCTTGCGCTCGTCGCCCTTCTTGCCGGCGGCGTCGGCGTTGCACTGCTTCATCTTGTCCTGCTGGGTGGCCGGCTTGGGCTGTTCCTTCTTCAGGCAGGACGACATGAAGGCCTTGCGGTCGTCCCCTTTCTTGCCGGCAGCGGTGGCGTCCGCATTACATTGCTTCATCTTGTTCTGCTGGGCGTTTTCCGCCATGGCGGGACTTGCCACCAGCAGCGGGGCGGCCAGTGCGAAAGAGGTGATGGCGATGAGCAATTTTTTCATTGAATACTCCCTGGGCAGTGTGGATTCGTCTGTCTGAAAATTCAGACGGGAGCATTACAGCATGAAAGTTTGCGACTGCCTAGCGTACGCAGTTCAGGTCACCCTCCTGGCAACCGGCCAGGGCCTTGAGCTCATCGGCGCGCTGCCGGGTCTTGTCGGCCAGGCAGGTCTGCAGGGCCAGCGTGGCCGCCGAGCCGCCGGCGCTGGCGGAGCTCTCGAACCGGCAGGACAGGTCGCGGTATTTCAGCCAGGCCAGTTGCACTTCGCGCAGCTGGTTCTGCTGGGCCTTGCTCAGCTTCTCGCGATAGGCCAGATAGGTGGCATTGAGGTCGCTGTCGTTCTGGGTCAGGGTCTGCGAGGCGCAGGCATTCATTTCGGCCTGGGTGGCGGCCTTGCTGCAATCGGCGGCGTAGCTGGCGCCGGCGCACAGGAACAGCAAGGCGCCCAGCAGGGGCAGGGGGGCTTTCATCGTCAGGAAACTCCGTCATGGTTACCGGATGCTCGGGATAGAATTGCATTTTGCCTGTCTTAGAAGACAGTGCGGGGTCACGGTTCTCCCAGGCGTGCAACGAAATTGCAACAAGCCGTATCCGACCCTGCCGACAAAGGAGAAACACATGGGATTGAGCTGGTTGTCTGCCATCAAGTTGATTCCCTGGGGCGATGTGGTCCAGGCCACCCCGGGCATCGTCAAGGGCGCACGTGACCTGTGGTCGCGCACCCGCAAGGCCAAGTCGGCGGTGGAGGCGCAGGAGGCCATGCCGGCGGCCAGCGATGCCGAACTGTTCGCCCAGCGCATCCGGCAGCTGGAGGCCGAACAGCTGGAAGCCAGCCAGTTGATCAACACCCTGGCCGAGCAGAATGCGCAACTGGTCGCCACCATGGACCGCATGCGCTCGCGCCTGCGCATGTTGACCGCCGGTTGCGTGCTGCTGGCCGTGGGGCTGGTGGCGCTCTGGTTGCGTTGAGCCTGCAGGCGGCGTGGAATCGGTATTGCCGCGATGGTGCAGGTATGGCCTGCGCATTTTCTGCTTCCTTTCTTGTTTCTTTTTTATTCCTGGCGACTGAATGTTCCAACAAGCATTGCGCATGACCCTGCGCGACTGGCGTACCGGTGAACTCCGCTTCCTGCTGATCGCCCTGATCGTGGCGGTGGCGGCCCTGTCGTCGGTGGGTTTCTTCGTCGACCGCATGCGCGCCGGCATGGCCCGCGACGCCCACCAGCTGCTGGGGGCCGACCTGCTGGTGGCCGCCGACCAGCCGCTGCCGCCGCAATGGGTGCAGCAGGCCAGCCAGCAGGGGCTGCTGCAGGCCCAGACCCAGGTCTTTCCCAGCATGGCGCTGGCGGGCGAGGGCGATGCGGCACGTTCGGTACTCTCTTCCATCAAGGCCGTCACGCCGGGCTATCCGCTGCGCGGCCAGCTCAGGCTGCGCGCCGCCGATGGTAGCGACCGGCCGGCCGAAGGCATTCCACAGCCGGGGACGGTGTGGGTGGACCCGCAGATCCTGTCGCAACTGGACGTGAAGCTGGGCGATACCATCAAGCTGGGCGACTTGCCCCTGAAGATCGCCGCCATCATCTCGGTGGAACCGGACCGCGGCAGCGCCTTCGTCAACTTCGCCCCCCGCGTGATGCTGGGCCAAGCCGATCTGGCCGCCACCCATCTGGTGCAGCTCGGCTCACGGGTGACCTACCGGCTGCTGATCGCCGGCCCGGCCGGGGAGGTCCAGCGCTACCAGAAGCAGATCGAGCGCCAGATCGACGCCGAGAAGCTGCGCGGCGTGCGCCTGGAGTCATTGGAAAACGGTCGTCCCGAGATGCGCGCCACGCTGGACCGGGCCGAACAGTTCCTCTCGCTGGTGGGCCTGCTCTCGGCCATGCTGGCGGCGCTGGCGGTGGCCATGGCGGCGCGCCGCTTCATGCTGCGCCATCTGGATGCCTGCGCCATGCTGCGTTGTTTCGGCATGACCCAGGCGCAGGTGACGCGGCTGTATCTGACCGAATTCATCGTCATCGGCCTGGCCGCCAGCGTGATTGGCATGCTGGTCGGCTTTGCCGCGCATTTTGCGCTGCTGCAGTGGCTGGGCAGCTTCATGCCGACCGCCTTGCCGGCGCCGGGCTGGGCACCGGCGGTGCAGGGCGTGGCCACTGGCCTGCTGTTGCTGCTCGGCTTTGCGCTGCCGCCCATCCTGCAGTTGCGCAATGTGCCGCATAACCGGGTGATCCGGCGCGACCAGGGCGCACCGCAGGCGATGACGGTGCTCACCTATGTGTTGGGGACGCTGGTGTTTTCGGGCTTGCTGCTGTGGCAGGCCGGCGACCTCAAGCTGGGCTTGCTGACCATTGCCGGCTTCCTCGGCGGCTTCGGCCTGTTCGCGCTGGTGGCCTGGCTTTGCCTGCGGGCGCTACGCTCCATGCGCGGCCTGGTGGATCGCCAGAGCTGGCGCTTTGCCATCGATGGCCTGCAGCGTCGACCGGCAGCCGCCGTGATGCAGGTGGTGGCGCTCGGGCTGGGCCTGATGGCGCTGCTGCTGCTGACCGTCATCCGTGGCGACCTGGTAGGTGCCTGGCGCCAGGCCACCCCGGCGGATGCGCCCAATCGTTTCATCATCAACATCCAGCCCGACCAGCGCCAGGCGGTGCAGCAGGTGCTGCAGCAGGGCGGGGTGAAGGACGCTGCCCTGTATCCGATGATTCGGGGCCGTCTGGTGCAGATCAACGGGCGCCCGGTGAACCCGGCGGATTATCAGGAAGATCGCGCCAAGCGCCTGGTCGACCGTGAATTCAACCTCTCCACCATGGCCGAGATCCCGCCCGGCAACGGCATCGTCGCTGGCCGCTGGTACGACGATCGCCAGCCGGAAGCCTCGGTGGAGCGCGGCCTGGCGCAGACCCTGGGCATCCAGTTGGGTGATCGCCTGCAATTCGACATCGCCGGCCAGTTGGTGGAGGCGCCGGTGACCAGCCTGCGCAAGCTGGAGTGGGGTTCCTTGCGGGTCAATTTCTTCGTGATCCTGAACCCGACCCTGATGCGCGATACCCCCCAGAGCTGGATCACGGCGGTGCATCTGGACCCGCAGCAGGAAGCCCTGGGCAATCGCCTGACGCGCGACTTCCCCAATCTCACCGTGGTCGATATCGGCAGCGTGCTGCGCCAGATCCAGGAGGTGGTGGGGCAGGTGATTTCGGCGGTGGAGTTCCTGTTCCTCTTCACGCTCTGCTCGGGCGTGCTGGTGCTGTATGCGGCCCTGGCCGGTTCGCAGGACGAGCGGGTGCGCGAGGCCGGCCTGTTGCGCGCCCTGGGCGCCACGCGCCAGGAGCTGTCGCGGGCGCAGCGCATCGAAGTGCTGCTGGTGGGTTCGCTGGCCGGACTGCTGGCGGCCAGCGGTGCGGCTGGCATCGGCTGGGCACTGGCGCATTACGTCTTCAATTTCGACTGGAGCTTCAGCCCGCTGGTGTGGGTGGCCGGCATGGGCTTGGGCGCTGCCTGCTCGGCGTTGGGCGGCTGGGCTGGACTGCATCACGTGCTGCGTCGTCCGCCCCTGCAGACCTTGCGCGAAGCCTGAGCCGAGGCAGGTCAAACGCCCTGCAGATCGCAGCCGGCCGGCCCGACGATGGCAGGGCGGCTGCGGTATCATGGCGGTCTTATGCAAATCGAAGATCCCAACCAACCCACCACGTTCGAACTCATCGGCGGCGCTGAAAAACTGCGCGAGATGGTCGACCGTTTCTACGACCTGATGGACCTGGAGCCGGAGTTCGCCGGCATTCGCGCGCTGCATCCGCCTTCGCTGGAGGGCTCGCGCGAGAAGACCTACATGTTCCTCTCCGGCTGGACCGGCGGTCCCAGCCTGTACATGGAAAAGTTCGGCCATCCGCGCCTGCGCGCACGTCACCTGCCTTTCCCCATCGGCATCTCCGAGCGCGACCAGTGGCTGCGCTGCATGACCTGGGCCATGCAGGACGTGGGCCTGCCCGACGAGCTGATGAAACGCCTGCTGACGGCGCTCTATCAGACCGCCGACTGGATGCGCAACAAGCCCGAGTAATTGCATTCCATGAACACATTCGAAATGATCCTGGCCGGCCTGGTGGTGGTCGGCATCGTCTTGCAGGTACTGGTGCTGCTGCTGCTGCTGCGTGGTGGCTCGCGCGACGACCCGGGGGCTGCCATCGAGGACATGCTGCTGCAACTGCAGCAGGAGCTGCAACGCCACCAGCAGGACACCGGCGAGCGCATCGAGCGCGAATTGCGCAGCCAGGTCCAGGCCAGCGCCCAGAGCACGCGCCAGGAGCTGGGCAGCAACTTCGCCCAATTGCAGCAGACGCTGGCCACGCAGATGTCCAGCGTGGCCGGCCTGCAGAACCAGCAGATCGACGGCTTCGCACGGCAACTGGTGAAACTGAACGAAACCAACGCCCAGCAACTGGACAGCATGCGCCAGTCCATGACGCTGCAGGCACAGGTCAACCGCGAAGAGCAGGCGGTTTCGCTCAAGCGCTTCGGCGATACCCTGAACCAGCAACTGTCGGCACTGACCGAATCCAATGCCCAACGCATGGGCGAAGTGCGGGCCACGCTGGAAGCCCGCATCAAGGATCTGCAGAACGACAACGCGCTCAAGCTGGAAGAGATGCGCAAGACCGTGGACGAGAAGCTGCACGCCACGCTGGAGCAGCGCCTGGGTGAATCCTTCAAGCTGGTCTCGGACCGCCTGGACAAGGTGCATCAGGGCCTGGGCGAGATGCAGCAGCTGGCCACCGGCGTGGGCGATCTCAAGCGCGTGCTGACCAACGTCAAGACCCGTGGCACCTGGGGTGAAGTGCAGCTGGAAATCCTGCTGGAACAGATGCTCACGCCCGAGCAGTACGCCAAGAACGTCGAGACCGTGCGCGGCACCGGCGAGCGCGTGGAATTCGCCATCCGCCTGCCGGGAGCGAAGGAAGAGGGCGAGCCGGTGTGGATGCCCATCGACGCCAAATTCCCCAAGGAACAGTACGAACGCCTGGTCGATGCGGCCGAGCGTGCCGACGCCGATGGCGTGGCCAGCGCCGGCAAGGAGCTGGAGCGCGCCGTGCGCAACGAGGCCAAGACCATCGCCGAGAAATACCTCTCGCCCCCGCTGACGACCGATTTCGCGATCCTGTTCCTGCCCACCGAAGGCCTGTATGCCGAGGTGATGCGCCGACCGGGCCTGTCCGACGATCTGCAGCGTACCTGCCGGGTGACCATCGCCGGGCCGTCGACGCTGTCGGCACTGTTGAACAGCCTGCAGATGGGCTTCCGCACGCTGGCGCTGGAGAAGCGGTCCTCCGAAGTGTGGCAGGTGCTGGGCGCGGTCAAGACCGAGTTCGGCAAGTTCGGCGAAGTGCTGGCCTCGACCAAGGCGGCGCTGGAACGCGCTGCCCGCAATATCGATCAGGCCGAGACCCGTACGCGCCAGATGAACCGCAAGCTCAAGTCGGTGGAGGCGCTGCCGGCGGAAAGTGCGCAGAAGCTGCTGGGGACGGCAGAGCTGGACCTGGGCGATACGGACGATGCGGTCTGAGCGGCTGATGCTTCGGCCAGAAAACGAAAAAGCGCGGCCAAGGCCGTAATGCCGTTCAGTTAAGCTTGTTACCAGCCCGAAAACCTGCTCAGACTTTGCTTGCGCCACCGCTGACCGTTCGTCCTGAGTAGCGGCGTAGCCGCGTATCGAAGGCCCGCCACAAGCTGAGCAGCGCCTTCGATACGGCCCTAAAGGGCCTACTCAGTCCGAACGGTTTCAAATGGCTTGAAGAGAACCAAGCAAAATCGCCGCGCCAAAGTCAGCTGGCGCGGCGATTTTTTCTTAACTGAACGTTATTACGGCCTTGGCCGCGCTTTTTTCATGCCGGGGCGGTTTCAGACCAGCCCGTCGAACAGCACCACCGAGACCTCTTCGCCGGCAGCCACGTCGCCGCGCTCATGCTCCAGTTCGAGGATGCAGTTGGCGTCCGACATCGAGCGCAGGATGCCCGAGCCCTGCATGCCGGTCAGGCGCACGCTCCAGCGGCCATCGGCGTCGGGTGCCAGGATGCCGCGCTGGTATTCGGTGCGACCGGCTTTCTTGCGAATGGGTGTGGCGGTCGTCACCCGCAGGCGTGGCAAGGGCCGGGACTCGGCACCGGCCAGCCGCAGCAGGGCGTCGCGCACGAAGAAGGAAAAACTGACGGTCACCGCCACCGGGTTGCCGGGCAGGCCGAACAGGTAGGCATCGCGCCCACGCGAGCTGATGCGGCCAAAGGCCAGTGGCCGGCCGGGACGCATGGCGATCTTCCAGAACGTCATTTCACCCAGGCTGGCCATGATCTGCCTGGTGTAGTCGGCGGCACCCACCGACACGCCACCGGAGGTGATGACGGCGTCGGCCTCTTCACAGGCACTGCGAAAGGCTGCCTCCAGCGCCACCGGATCGTCCGGCACCACGCCCATGTCCAGCACCTCGCAACCCAGGCGGGTCAGCATGCCGTGCAGGGTGTAGCGGTTGGAGTCATAGACGCAGCCAGCGTCCAGCGGCTCGCCCACCGAGCGCAGTTCGTCGCCGGTGGAGAAGAAGGCCACGCGCAGGCGGCGCTGCACCGGAACCTCGGCGATGCCCAGCGAGGCCAGCAGGCCGATGTCGGAGGGCCGCAGGATACGCCCGCTCGGCAGCGCCACGCTGCCTTGCATCAGGTCTTCGCCGCGTAGGCGGCGGTTGTCGCCGGGCCGTACGCGCCCGGCCGGCAGGGTTACGCCCTGGTCGTCGGCGTCGGTGGTCAGTTCCTGCGGGATGACGGTGTCGCATCCGTCCGGCATGGGGGCGCCGGTCATGATGCGCACGCACTGGCCGCGTTGCACGCTGCCCTCGAAGCGCTGCCCGGCATGGACCGGGCCGACGATCTGCAGGCGCTGCGCCTGGCCGTCGGCGATGTCTTCGCCGCGCAGGGCGTAGCCATCCATGGCCGAGTTGTCATGGGCCGGCACATCGATGCGGGAGATGATGTCCTGCGCCAGCACCCGCGAGAGCGCGCTGCGGATGGCCAGCTTTTCCACCGTCTCGATGGGGGTGATGAAGTCCTGGATCACGGCCTGGGCACGGGCCACGGTCATGGCGTGAGGGTCATAGCCGCTGATGCAGCTGACGATGTCGTTCAGGGAAGGATGGGTCATTGTTCTTCTTCGAGCCGTTGCAACTCCGGCGCGGTGTTGATGTTGCTGAAGGCGTGTTCTTCGGGGAATTCCACTTCCACGCAATGGAGGGTGGCGAACCAGCGGTCCATCTTGCGTTCACCCGTGGCCAGGAAGGCGTCCAGGGTGTCGCGGGTGCTCCTGGAGAGCAGGGCGCAGACCGGATGGCGTTGCCGGCCCTGCGCGCCGGTGGTGACGGCGATGGCGGCCTCGGCGCCAGCCTCGGCAACGGCATCGGCCAGGTGCGCCACCAGGTCATAGGGGATCAGCGGTGCATCGCAGGGGGCGCAGGCCAGCCAGGGGGTGGTGCAGTGGGCCAGACCACTCTGCAGGCCCGCCAGCGGGCCGGGGAAGCCGGCTTGCAAATCGCTCCAGACCGGATAGCCGAAGCTGGCGTAATGCAGTTGCGAGCGGTTGGCATTGACGGCCAGGGTGCCGACCTGCGGCGCCAGCCGCTCCAGCACGTGCTGGACCAGGGGCTTGCCATGCAGCGGTTGCAGGCCCTTGTCCACCCCGCCCATGCGCGTGCCGCGGCCGCCGGCCAGTACCAAGCCGGTGATGTGGCTGGCGCTCAGGGTGTTGGCGGTGGAGGAGGCCATGGCGGGTGAGGACTGGGGGCAGGGCGGCGGGAGGCGGAACTGAATGTCTAGCCGCCGATATAGGACATCTCGACCTTGCGTGCCGGTGCGGCTTGCATGGCGCTGCGCAATTCGGAATAGCGGTCGCCCCGTTGGCCCCACAATGCGGCGATGGCGCCGGCCATCTCGGCGTCGCTGGCTCCATTGCGCAGGAGGCTGCGCAGATCGTGGCCTTCGCTGGCGAACAGGCAGGTGTAGACCTTGCCCTCGGTAGAGAGCCGGGCGCGCGAGCAATCCTGGCAGAAGGCCTGGGTCACGCTGGAGATGACACCGATCTCGCCGCTGCCATCGACATAGCGCCAGCGCTCGGCGGTCTCGCCGGTGTAGTTGGGGTCGGCCACCTGGAGCGGCATCTCGGCCGAGATGCGCCGCACCACTTCGCTGGAGGGCAGTACCTCGTCCATGCGCCAGCCGTTCGAACTGCCCACGTCCATGTATTCGATGAAGCGCAGGATGGCCGGCGTCCCCTTGAAGTGGCGCGCCATAGGCAGGATCTGGTCGTCGTTGACGCCTTTCTTGACCACCATGTTGATCTTGACCGGACCCAGGCCGGCGGCGTGGGCGGCATCAATGCCTTCCAGCACGCGTGCCACCGGGAAGTCGACATCGTTCATGCGGCGGAAGCTCTCGTCATCCAGCGAATCCAGCGAGACCGTCACGCGCCGCAGGCCGGCAGCCTTGAGCGCCTGCGCCTTCTGCTTGAGCAGGGTGCCATTGGTGGTCAGGGTGAGATCCACCGGCTCGCCATCGGGCGTGCGCAAGGCGGCCAGCATGGCGATCAGGGTCTCGATGTTCTTGCGCAGCAGCGGTTCGCCGCCGGTAAGGCGGATCTTGCGCACGCCATGCGCCACGAACTGGGCGGCCACGCGGGTCAGCTCTTCGAAGGTCAGCAGGTCGGAGTGCGGCAGAAACTGGTATTGCTTGTCGAAGACATCCTTGGGCATGCAGTAGACGCAGCGAAAATTGCAGCGGTCGGTGACCGAGATGCGCAGGTCGTGCAGGGGGCGGCCCAGGGAATCGGTCAGCCAGCCGGTCGGCACCACCGCCACGGGCGCAATCACGCCTGCCGTACTGGCCGACGGCGCTTGCCGGTGATCGAGGATGGGAATGACGCGCTTGTTCATACGGGCTGGCAAAAATGGGTGTGTAAAGATAGCACGGCTAGCGCTGCGACGTTGCGGTCGGTTCATGCATATTCAGTATGCCGCAAGTGCAGGTATTGAGCGCAATGCCGCGCCGGATCTGGACTTGGGATATCCGCAGCTGGACCGCAGCGCTGCGCGGCCGGCACTGTATCGCTGCCAGGGCGGGCCAACTGTCACCAGATAGGGGACAAGCGGCGGATGACAAGAGGCGCGAGAGCGATAGTTGCCGGGCTGCGGCGACAGACTGGCCAGGAAAATTGGCGAAAACAGCAGGCCGGCGTACAGGCAGGCGAGCAGGCAAGAGCGCGGACAAGAAAAAAGGGAGCCGAAGCTCCCTTTTTCCTGGTGATCACCGGTGCGCTTGCACCCTGGCGATCAGCGACGCGTTTCCACCTGGACCAGCGGTTCGCTGGACTGCGGCGGCAGCGGCTTGCGCTCGCGCGGTACACGCGGTGCCGGCACGAAGGCGGCGGCCGCTTCCTGCGCTGCACGCAGCTTGACCGGATCGGTCGTGGCCAGCGTCAGGCCGGCTTGCGACAGCATCTGCTGCAGCGACTCCGGCTGGGCGCCATTGCCGGCATGTGCTGCAGGTGCGGCAGGTGCCGCAGTTGCTGCAGGTGCAGCAGCAACAGGTGCAGCCACTTCCACAGGAGCCGGGGCCGGATTGGCTTCGACCGCATCCAGCAGGCTGATCTGCTGCGGCAGGCTGGCTGCCGGCGCGGCTTGCTGCACGACCTCGACCTGGACCGGTGCTTCCGATGCCGCCGGGGCGGCGACAGGGGCTTGCACTGGCGCCGGGGCAGGTTCAAAGCTCGGTGCCGGGGCGAAGCTGGCGTCGATGGACGGCGCCGGCGGTTCGATGGCCTGCTGTTGCGAGAACACGGCTTCGGTCGCTTCGGCAGCGGCGGCAGCCACGGCTTCCACCGAGTTCACGCCGCTTTCCACGGCGACGGCTTCGGTATGGAGGGCAGCAGGCGCGGACACGTCGGCTGCTTCAGCAGCTTGCGCCGGAACCGGCGAGGCTGCGAAGGAAGCCTGGGCCACGGCGGCCTGGGCGACTTCCACCGGTGCTGCGGGGGCTGCAGGGGCTGCTGCGGTCACGGCTTCGCCGTTTTCGCTGCGTTCACCGGCTTCGCCAGCTTCAGCCGCATCGGCATCGGCGTTTTCGATCAGGTTGCCGTTCTCGTCACGTTCGCGACGATGACGGTTGCGACCGCCACGACGACGGCGACGGCGCGGTTCGGTGCCGCCTTCGGCGTTTTCCGAGGCTTCGACGCCTTCGCCACCTTCGCCACGTTCAACTTGCGCCAGATCCAGTTGCGCAGCCTGCTCGTCATTGGACAGGGCTACGGCACCAGCGGCCACGGCCACGCCGGCGGTTGCAGCGCCGGCTGCCAGAGCGGCTTCCAGCGGCAGACCTTCCTCGCTGCGGGCTTCCTTGCGGTCGCCACGGGGGGCGCGAGGTTCACGCGGTTGACGCGGTTCGCGGGGTTCACGACCTTCGCGACCTTCACGCGGTTCGCGTGGCTCACGGGGCTCGTTGCGACGGGCTTCCTTGGGCTCCTGGCCTTCACGGACCTGGCCTTCACGGCCCTCGCGACCTTCACGCGGCTCACGGCCTTCGCGTGGTTCACGCGCTTCCTTGGGCTCGCGCGGGCCACGCGGCGGACGCGCCTGCTTGGCATCGGCCAGTTCTCCCGCCTTTAACTCGACGGCAGCGGCGCCACGGGCATTGCGCTGTTCGCCATTGGCGTTGCGTTCGCCACGTTCGGCACGATCACCACGGTCGCTGCGGTCATTGCGATTGCGGCCACGACCGTTGCGGTCGCCGCCACGGCCATTGCGGTCGCCTTCACGCTTGGCGGGGGCCTTGGCTTCGACTGGGGCCGGTGCTTCCACCGGGGCCACGGGCTTCTTGCGGAAGAAGGCGAAGATCTTGCCCAGCAGGCCCGATTCCGGTGCCAGGGTCGGCGGCGGTACGGGGGCAGCCACTGGTTCCGGAGCCTTGCGTTCGACGATGGGGGCCGGCTGGTCGGGGGTGATGCCCTTGACCACGGCTTCCTGGCGCGGACGCACTTCTTCCTTCTGGCGCTTGCTGTAGCCGATGTCGGTATCGGCCTGCTCGGCCATGTTGTAGCTGGCTTGGGCGTCGTCCAGGCGCGGATCGTCGTGCTTGATCCGTTCCATCTTGTAGTGCGGGGTTTCCAGGTGCTTGTTGGGGATCATGATGACCGTGACGCGATGGCGCGTCTCGATCTTCAGGATTTCACCGCGCTTCTCGTTCAACAGGAAGGCGGCGACGTCCACCGGCGCCTGCACATGGATGGCGGCCGAGTTTTCCTTCATCGCCTCTTCCTGGATGATGCGCAGCACCTGCAGGGCGGAGGATTCGGTATCGCGGATGTGGCCGGTGCCGTTGCAGCGCGGGCAGGTCACGTGGCTGCCTTCGGACAGCGACGGGCGCAGGCGCTGGCGCGACAGTTCCATGAGGCCAAAGCGGGAGATTTTGCCCATCTGGACGCGGGCACGGTCGTGGTGCAGGGCGTCTTTCAGGCGACCTTCGACTTCGCGCTGGTTCTTGGAATTCTCCATGTCGATGAAGTCGATCACGATCAGGCCACCCAGGTCGCGCAGGCGCAACTGGCGGGCCACTTCATCAGCCGCTTCGAGGTTGGTGTTGAAGGCGGTGGTCTCGATGTCGCTGCCACGGGTGGCACGCGCCGAGTTCACGTCCACCGACACCAGGGCTTCGGTGTGGTCGATCACGATGGCGCCGCCGGACGGCAGCGGGACCGTACGCGAGTAGGCGGTCTCGATCTGGTGTTCGATCTGGAAGCGGGAGAACAGCGGTACGTCGTCGCGGTAGCGCTTGACGCGGTGGACCATGTCCGGCATCACGTGGGCCATGAACTGCTGGGCCTGGTCGTGGATGTCGTCGGTGTCGATCAGGATTTCGCCGATGTCGGGCTGGAAGTAGTCGCGGATGGCGCGGATGACCAGTGACGATTCCTGGTAGATCAGGAAGGCGCCCGAGGCGGACTGGCCGGCGCCTTCGATGGCGCGCCACAGTTGCATCAGGTAGTTCAGGTCCCACTGCAGTTCATCGACGTTGCGGCCGATGCCGGCGGTGCGGGCGATGACGGACATGCCGTTGGGCAGGTCCAGCTTGTCCATGGTTTCGCGCAGTTCCTGGCGGTCTTCGCCTTCGACGCGGCGGGAGACGCCACCACCACGCGGGTTGTTGGGCATCAGGACCAGGTAGCGGCCGGCCAGCGAGATGAAGGAGGTCAGGGCCGCGCCCTTGTTGCCGCGCTCTTCCTTTTCGACCTGGACGATGATTTCCTGGCCTTCGCGCAGCGCTTCCTTGATGCTGGCGTTACGGACGTCGATGCCTTCCTTGAAGTAGGACCGGGCCACTTCCTTGAAGGGCAGGAAGCCGTGGCGTTCCTCGCCGTAGTTGACGAAGCAGGCTTCCAGCGAGGGCTCGATGCGGGTGATCACGCCCTTGTAGATGTTGGACTTGCGCTGCTCGCGTCCGGTGGTTTCGATGTCGATGTCGATCAGCTTCTGACCGTCAACGATCGCTACGCGCAGTTCTTCCTGCTGCGTTGCGTTGAACAACATACGTTTCATGTTTTCACTCCGGGATCCGAAGATCCTTCAAATGGCCCGTCCGTATGTGGTAGCGGGCCAAAAGTACAGGGGATGTACGCGAGAACGAAGTGATTGGGGAGGGAATTGCCTTGATTGTGTGAGTGCGCCTTAGCGGGCGCTCCAGCACAAGGGGGCGCGGATGCAGTGGACCGGGACGCCGGGCAGCACCGTATCCGCGCCGCGCGCTCCGCCATAGGCGGTCGCGCAGGCAACTGCGGACGGTAAGCTGGTCTGTGGAGCCAAACGTAACATAGTGAGGTTGGCGACGGCGATCGGGTTCTACTGCATCAACCGGCAAGCTTCGCGATGGCCCGGCCCGAATTGCGGCATGGCCCGAGCGATGCGCTGCAAGGGGGCGGGCTGATGAGCCTGCCATGCTTGCGCTGCTGGTCGCCGGGGGGCTGTGCACTGCTGTCCTGGGTCGGGTCACCGGATGCGAGTCTTGCCAGACTTTTATCCTGATGATCCAAACAAATCTGTTCCACTTCCAAGTGCGCTGTCCGATTGCAACTGCGGTGCAAACTGGACTCGCAAAGGGAAGGTGCGTACTCGTTTCGAGGCCTTTACGTGGACCAGGCAAGCGACATGATCGGCTGTATTGTCAACCGTTGCAGCGCTTTTATTGCGTCTGCGATGCCGCGCGTCGTGGTTTTCGGGGCCCCCTTCGTCAATTTTGCAAATGAGCGAGGCTGACGAAGACTCCTCTTGTGTAGAATGTTCCTTTTTTATTCTACTAACGCCGTTTTTTGATCGGCGTCAATCGATTATATATTCAAAATGAAGGACTTAGCGAGATTTTCTAGGGGGGCTTCTGAAAGCGCCGACGCGGCGCCGGCCTCCCGGAACGCAACAGCCTCGCAGAGCGTCCCTCAGGTGCAGTTGCTGACCATTTCCGACGAAGAGGCGGGCCAGCGGATTGACAATTTCCTGCTGCGGGTTTGCAAAGGCGTTCCCAAGAGCCATATCTATCGTGTCCTGCGTTCGGGCGAGGTGCGCGTCAACAAGGGCCGTATCGACCAGACCTATCGCCTGGTCGAGGGCGATGTCGTGCGCGTGCCGCCAATACGAGTTGCAGAGAAGCAAGAAACTGTAGTCCCGGGTGCGGAATTCCGCATCCTGCTGGAAGACAGCCACATGCTGGTCATCGACAAGCCGGCCGGTGTGGCCGTGCATGGCGGGTCCGGCGTGAGCTACGGGGTCATCGAGCAGTTGCGGGCGGCACGGCCCCAGGCCAAGTTCCTGGAGCTGGTGCACCGGCTGGACCGCGACACCTCGGGCGTGCTGCTGATCGCCAAGAAGCGTTCGGCGCTGACCAACCTGCATGAACAGATGCGCGAGGGCCAGACCGACAAGCGCTACCTGACCCTGGTCCAGGGCGACTGGAAGAATGCCCGCCAGCACGTGAAGTTGCCGCTGTTCAAGTACAGCACGCCTGACGGCGAGCGCCGGGTGCGGGTGCAGGCCGATGGCCAGCCGTCCCATACGGTGTTCTCGCTCTTGCGTCGCTTCGGTGAATTTGCCCTGCTGGAAGCTGAACTGAAGACCGGTCGCACCCATCAGATCCGGGTGCACCTGTCTTCCAGCGGTTTTCCCATCGTCGGCGACGACAAGTACGGCGACTTCCCCTTGAACAAGGCGCTGCAGAAGGCCGATGGCAAGCGTATCGCTTTCAAGCGCATGTTCCTGCATGCCTGGCGCATCAGCTTCCTGCATCCGGAAACCGGCCAGACCGTCACCCTGAAGGCCGGCCTGCCCGATGAATGCGCAAAATTCCTGCGCAGCCTGGAAGGCGGGGCCGAGGGCGATCTCCTGCCCTACAACATGCTGGCTGGCGCGGAGGACTGAAGGACAGTGCACGTAGTCGGCCGGGATATGATACTTTCTGCCCGGCATTAACAAAATCGCATGTTTCGCTGCTGCCTTGTCGCGCTGGCAAGCCGGCGGCGGACATGCCCGCAGAAAGAGCATCAGACATGGCAAGAAAGCAATTCGACCTGATCGTCTTCGACTGGGATGGCACCCTGATGGACAGCACGTCCACCATCGTGCGCTGCATCCAGGCCGCAGCGCGTGACCTGGGCCTGCCGATTCCTGACAAGAGCGCAGCCTCCTATGTCATCGGCCTGGGCCTGCAGGACGCGATGCAGGCCGCCATTCCCGATGTCGACCCCAAGTACTATCCGCGCATCGTGGAGCGTTACCGCCACCATTACCTGGGCCAGGACAAGGACCTCACGCTCTTCGAGGGCGTGCCCGAAATGCTGACCGACCTGTCGCAGCAGGGCTATTTCCTGGCAGTGGCCACCGGCAAGAGCCGGGTCGGGCTGAACCGGGCCATGAACACCACCGGCCTGCTGTCCATGTTCGACGCCACCCGCTGCGCCGACGAGACCTTCTCCAAGCCGCATCCGGCCATGTTGCAGGAGCTGACCCGCGAGCTGGGCCAGGACATGCACCGCACCCTGATGATCGGCGACACCACCCACGACCTGCAGATGGCCATCAACGCCGGCGCCGCAGGCGTGGCGGTGGAGTTCGGCGCGCATCCGCCGCAGCAGTTGCAGACGCTCTCGCCGCTGTATTCGGCGCGCTCCATCCGCGAGCTGCACCAGTGGCTCAACGAGCAGGCCTGAGGACGGTTCCGTGAACGCTTCCGGCGACATCCTCATCTGCGCCTCCGGCGATCTGGCCGAAGGCGGCCTGGGCAAGCGCTTCCCGGTGCAGGTGCATGGCGACGAGACCACCGGTTTCGTGGTGCGCTACGGCGGGGTGGTCTATGGCTACCTGAACCGCTGCGCCCATGTCCCCATCGAACTGGACTGGGCCGAGGGCGAGTTCTTCGAATCCAGCGGTCTGTATCTCATGTGTGCAACACATGGCGCCGTTTACGCGCCCGATACCGGAAAATGCGAGGGCGGTCCTTGTACCGGCGCCCACTTGCGTAAGATCATGGCGGTGGAACGCGATGGCCAGGTCTACTGGCGTCCGGACGACATCGTCAAGCCCGTCGAGGCATGAGCTTCGGGGAAACCGGCGCAGGCTGCTGCGCTGCTTAGAGTGAGCCTATGAGCAACAACGAATCTGAAAACCAGCAAGACAAGCCGCCAGTCCCTCCACAAACGCCGCCATCGCCACCATCGCCCTCCATCCCCGCCAGCGTGCGCGAGGACAAGAAGAGCGGCTGGGAGCGCGACGTACTGGAAAAACTGGCCCTGTTCGCCGTCAAGGAACAGCGCGCCCGGCGCCGCTGGGGCATCTTCTTCCGCATCGCCATCCTGGTGGTGATCGTGCTGGGGGCCTGGCTGGCCTTCACCTATAACAAGACCGAGAGCGAGCCGCTGGGCACCCATACCGCCTTGGTCGAGATCAAGGGCGCCATCGATTCCGAAGGGCAGGGCTCGGCAGGGGTGGTGATCCCGGCGCTGGACAAGGCCTTTGCCGCCTCCGACTCGGTCGGCGTGATCCTCAAGATCAACAGCCCCGGCGGCAGCCCGGTACAGGCCGGCATGATCAATGACGAGATCACCCGCCTGCGCAAGGCCTATCCCAAGAAGCCGATCTACGTGGTGGTGGAGGAAGTGTGCGCCTCCGGCGGCTATTACATCGCCGCGGCGGCCGACAAGATCTACGTCAACAAGGCCAGCCTGATCGGTTCGGTGGGCGTGCTCATGGACGGCTTCGGCTTCACCGGTCTGATGGACAAGCTGGGCGTGGAACGCCGCCTGCTGACCGCGGGCGAGAACAAGAGCTTCCTCGACCCCTTCAGCCCGCAAAGCCCGAAGCAGCGTGAATACGCGCAATCGATGCTGCAGGAGATCCACCAGCAGTTCATCGAGGTGGTGCGCCAGGGTCGTGGCGCGCGCCTGAAGGAAACGCCGGATACCTTCTCTGGGCTGGTATGGACCGGTTCTAAGGCGATCGAGCTGGGTCTGGCCGATGGCTATGGCACGGTCGATAGCGTGGCCCGTGACGTACTCAAGGCCGAGGATGTGGTGGATTACACCCAGACCGAAAACCTCTCCGAACGGGTGCTCAAGAAATTCGGCGTGGCCTTCGGTGCAGGCTTTGCCAAGACGCTGATGTCGACGCCGCTTTCCACCCTGCGCTGACGCCTGGGGACGGAGCATGCAAAAAGGCCGGTTGTGTATCACAACCGGCCTTAGTCATTGGGGCGCCGCGTCTCTCGCGTTGGGGCGACGCTATTCGGCCAGCAGCAGGAAGACGGTCGGTTTCTTGTGGAAGTCCGGTGCCTTGCCGGCAGCCAGGGCGGCCTTCCACTGCGCGGCCGTCTGCGTGCGTACCGACTCGCTGGACAGCGACAGGTCGGTGGCCACGCAGATCAGCGTGCCGGGCTGGCAGGATTGCACCAGCGCCTCCAGCATGGCGGTGTTGCGATAGGGCGTTTCGATCAGCAGCTGGGTCTGCTTTTCCTTGCGGGCGCGATCTTCCAGCTGGCGGATGCGCTTGGCGCGCGCCTCGGCATCGGTAGGCAGGTAGCCGTTGAAGGCGAAGCTCTGGCCATTGAGACCACTGGCCATGACCGCCAGCAGCAAGGAAGAGGGGCCCACCAGCGGGCGCACCTGGATGCCATGCTGGTGCGCCAGCCGGACCAGGTTGGCGCCGGGGTCGGCCACCGCCGGCACGCCTGCTTCCGAGATCAGGCCACCATCACGGCCTTCCAGCAGGGGAGCCAGCAGCGAGGGCAGGGCGGCCGGCGGTGTGTTGACGTTGAGCTCGGCGATCTGGATTTCCTGGATGGGCTTGGCCAGGGCTTGGCTGCTTCCCAGGAGTTTCAGGAAGGCGCGCGTGGTCTTGGCGTTCTCGGCGACGAAATAATCCAGGCGTGCTGCGATGGCCTGCACCTGGCGCGGGATGATGCTTTCCAGCGGATGCGTCACGCTGGCGTCGGCGGGAGGCTCGGTGGGGCCCAGTGTGTTGGGAACCAGGTAAAGAATGCCGGGCATGGAAGGGAAATGGGATAAATTGTATAAAATAATATGTGCGACGCAGCATGGCAGCGCCGAGCCGCCATTCTACAGGGTGCCGGCTGTCATCAAAGTGTAATGCGCGCCGATTATCTTGTCGGGATGGAGACAAGGTGAGGTTTAAATTATTTAGCAATTGGCTTCTAGTGCGATTGCGAAAGGACATGCATGTTTGCTGCGGTAGATCTCGGTTCCAACAGTTTTCGCTTGCATATCGGCAAGTACGAGGACGACGGCATACGCGTCATCAAGAGCGCGCGCGACCCCATCCGCCTGGCGGCGGGCATCGACAAGAGCGGCAACCTGACCCAGCAGGCCTGTCAGAGCGCCATCGATTCGCTCACCCGCTTTCGCGCCATCCTGCGTGACTATCCGCTGACCGCGGTGCGGGTGGTGGCCACCAATACCTTGCGCGTGGCCAAGAACGCAGCCGACCTGCTGCCGGAACTGGAGCGGGCCATCGGTTATCCGGTGGAGATCATTTCCGGTGAGGAAGAGGGCCGCCTGATCTACATGGGCGTGGCCGGCGTGCTGGCCGATGCCGGTGAAGAACGCATGGTCATCGACATCGGCGGCGGTTCCACCGAGGTCATCCGTGGCCTGGGCGAGCATATCCGTCACGTCGAATCCTTCGGCATCGGCACCGTCAATCAAAGCCTGGCCTTCTTCCCCGATGGTGCCATCACCACGGCGGCCTTCGAACGCGCCATCATCTCGGCCCGCTCGCATGTCGAAGATGCGGTACACCTGTTCAGCTTCGACCCGGCCGAGGTGAATGTCTATGGCTCTTCCGGCACCATGCGCGCCATTGCTGACACCATCCGTCGCAACGGCATGGGCGATGGCCGCGTGAGCCTGCCCAGCCTGGCCGACCTGATGCAGCGCCTGATCGATTTCGGCCATGTCAGCCAGATCGCGCTGGACGGCATGAAACCCGACCGTGCCGGTGTGATCATGGGCGGCCTGGCGGTGTTGATCGGCTTCATGCAGGAATTCCGCATCGAGGTCATCACCCCGGTGGAAGCCGGCCTGCGCATGGGCGTGATGTGGGACCTGCAACTGCGCGCCACCAAGGCCGACCGCCGCGATCGTTCGGTCGAAGAGTTTGCCCGCCGCTTCCACGTCGATGCCGCCCGCGCCCATGGCGTGGCCGATACCGCGCGAGGTTTCTTCGATCTGCTGAAGCCGGCCACCGACTCCTACGCCCGCTATCTCTACTGGAGCGCCTTGCTGCACGAGACCGGGCTGGTGGTGTCGCCCACCGGTTACCACAAGCATTCGGCCTACATGATCGCCAATGCCGACCTGCCGGGCTTTACCACTCGCGAGCAGCGTCTGATGAGTACCCTGATCCTCGGTCAGAAGGGCAACCTGAAGAAGATCAGCGAGATGCTGGCAGACGTCGATTTCGCCAAGGCAGTGCTGGCACTGCGGCTGGCGGTGATGTTCCGCCACGCGCACATCACGCTGGACCTGGACAAGGTAAGGGTCAAGCTCAAGAGCCGCATCGACCTCGAGATCCGTCGCGACTACATCAAGGAGCATCCCAGCATTTCCTTCTGGTTCCAGAAGGAGCAGGAGTGGTGGGCCGGCATCGGCGTCGATTTCGCCGTCAAGGTGATCTGAGCGCGCTTCGTCCGCCTTCGCTGTCTTTGTCGCTTTCTCTGCTTTCGCTGCATTTACAGCACGTCATCACGCCCTTGCCACATCAGTCGGCAAGGGCGTTTTTACGTTCACTGCATGGCTTTTCGATATGTCCTTTAGAAGATGATAATGCTTCTTATTTGTGATATATTCGCCTGCGCTTTACCTCTCACCTCTCGCGTATGCACACGCACACGCACACGCATACCCATAACGAGGCAGCCATCAGGCCGCCCGCTGCGACAGCCAAGTCCATCCTGGAGCCCGCTCCCCGGACCGCCTTCCGCGCCAAAAGAAAACGCCGTTTCGCCACGGCGGTCGTTCACTCTTTTTGAAAAGGATGGTCCATGTTCTCCCGTCAATTCGCCGTCGGCGCCGTACTGGCTGCCATTGCCGCCTCCAGCTTCGCGCAGGAAAAAGTCCTGAACCTGTACTCGGCACGCCACTACCAGACCGACGAAGCGCTCTACGCCGACTTCACCAAGGCCACCGGCATCAAGATCAACCGCGTTGATGGCGATGATGCCGGCATCCTGGCACGCCTCAAGAGCGAGGGTGCTTCCAGTCCCGCCGACGTGATCCTGCTGGTGGATGCGGCGCGCCTGTGGAAGGCCCAGAGTGATGGCCTGTTCCAGCCGGTCAAGTCCAGGCTGCTGGACGAACGCATCCCCGCCAACCTGCACAGCAAGGAAGGCAGCGACGGCACCCAGTGGTTCGGTTTTTCCACCCGCGCTCGCGTGATCGTCTACAACAAGACCAGCGTCAAGCCGGAAGACGTGGACACCTACGAAGCCCTGGGCGACCCGAAGAACAAGGGCAAGCTCTGCACCCGCAGCGGCTCGCACCCCTACAACGTCTCGCTGTTCGGCGCGCTGCTGGAGCATGATGGTGCGGCCAAGACCGAAGCCATCTTGAAGGGCATGGTCGCCAACCAGGCGCGCCAGCCGGTGGGTGGCGATACCGACCAGATCAAGGCCGTGGGTTCGGGCGAATGTGGCGTGGCCATTTCCAACTCCTACTATGTGGCCCGCCTGCTGCGTTCCACCAAGCCGGAAGACGTGGCCCTGATGGAAAAGGTCGGCATCGTCTGGCCCAACCAGAAGAGCTATGGCGCGCACGTCAACATCGCCGGTGGTGGCGTGGCCAAGCATGCCCCGCACAAGGCCGAAGCCGTGCAGTTCCTGGAATACCTGGCCAGCGATGCGGCCCAGCGCTACTTCGCCGAAGGCAATAACGAATGGCCGGCCGTCAAGAGCGTGAAGACCGAGAACCCGGCGCTGGTCAAGATGGGTCCGTTCAAGGCTGAAGTGATCAACATCGGCGCCGTCGGTGCCAACCAGCAGAAGGTGTTGCAGATGCTGGATCGCGTCGGTTACAAGTAATCCGGATGTCTGGCCCGGCCCGCAGCATTGCTGCGGGCCGGTTTTTTTTTACGCCGCCTCAGCGGGACGGATCGCGGAAGGGATTGCGCTCGTTGAGCTCGTTGATATAACCATCGATGCCGCCGACTTCGCGGGCCAGGAAGTGCTCCACGGCATCGTAGAACCCCGGATGCGCCAGCCAGTGTGCCGACCAGGTCTTCTGCGGCAGGAAGCCGCGTGCCATCTTGTGCTCGCCCTGGGCGCCGCCTTCGAACCAGCGGATCTTTTCGGCGATGCAGAATTCCAGCGGCTGGTAGTAGGCGGTCTCGAAGTGCAGGCAGGGGACGTGTTCCAGCGCGCCCCAGTAGCGACCGTAGAGGGTGTCGCCGTCATGCACGGTGAGCGAGGAGGCGATGGGCTGGCCATCACGCAGGGCCAGGGTCAGCAGCAGGTGCTCTGGCATGGTGGCGCCGATGCGGCGGAAGAAATCCAGGTTCAGGTAGGGCGTCGAATAATGCGCCGCATAGGTATGGCGATAGCAGCGGTTGAAGAATCGCCAGTGGGCCTCGGTGATCTCGCTGCCCCGCAGCCAGGTGAATTGCACGCCCTGTTCGGCCACCTTGCGCCGCTCGGCCAGGATGTTCTTGCGCTTCTTGCGATCCAGGGTATCGACGAACTCGGCAAAGCTGCCATAGCCTTCGTTGTGCCAGTGGAACTGCACGCCGCTGCGCAGCAGGAAACCGGCATCGGCCAGCTGTTCCGCCTGCTCCGGGGGCGGGTAGAGGATGTGGGTGGACGAGTGTTCGCCCTCCTGCTGCAGCGCCTGCAAGGCGGCCAGCAGGCCGGCGCGGGCCGTCTCATCGACTGCCATCAGCCGCGCCCCGCGCACCGGCGTGAAGGGGATGGCGGCCAGCAGCTTGGGATAGTATTCGACGCCGTGGCGCTGGTAGGCCTCGGCCCAGGCCCAGTCGAAGACATATTCACCATAGGAGTGGAACTTGCGATACAGGGGCAAGGCCGCCACCAGGGCTTGGTCCTGCCACAGCGTCAGGTAATGCGGCTCCCAGCCGGTGTCGGCACTGGCCGCGCCGCTCTCGTGCAGCGCATGCAGGAAAGCGTAGCTGAGGAAGGGGTTGCCTTCGGCCTGGGTGGCCACCAGTGCGTCCCAGCGGCCGGGGCCGATCTCGGCCAGAGAAGAAACGATTCGCGTGCGATAATCCATGGACTGCGAGTGACCTGCATAAGAAGGCGCGGCCCACGGCCCCGCTCGAACAGGCATTCTACGCAAAACCGACAGAACGCGTCGCCATCGCGGCGACCCGCACAGAGCAAGAAAGTCCGCACGATATGACTAGCCCATTCTTCAATCTCTATAGCCACGGTTTCGCCCGCGTCGCCGTGGCGGTGCCGGACTGCAAGGTGGCCGATCCGGTCTACAATGCCCAGCGCACCATCGCCCTGGCCGAGCAGGCCGCCGCCGGTGGCGCGGTGCTGGTGGCCTTCCCCGAACTGGGGCTGTCGGCCTATAGCTGCGAAGACCTGTTCCAGCAGCGTGCCTTGCTGGACGCCGCGCAGGATGCCCTGCAGAGCGTGCTGGAAGCCTCCTTGCGCATCCCGGCTGCCCTGGTCGTGGGCATGCCGCTGAAGGTCGAACACCAGCTCTATAACTGCGCCGTGGTGGTCAGCGCCGGCCGCATCATGGGTGTGGTCCCCAAGAGCTACCTGCCCAACTACAGCGAATTCTACGAAGCGCGCCAGTTCAGCAGCGCCGATTGCGCCGTCACCCGCCGCACCCGTCTGCTGGGCCAGGATGTGGATTTCGGCAGTCACTTACTGTTCGAGATCAGCAATATCCCCGACCTGCGCTTCCATGTCGAAATCTGCGAAGACGTCTGGGTGCCGATCCCGCCGTCCTCCTTTGCGGCCCTGGCCGGCGCCACCGTGCTGGTGAACCTGTCGGCGTCCAATATCGTGGTCGGCAAGTCCGGTTACCGTCACCAGCTGGTGTCGCAGCAATCGGCGCGCTGCCTGGCGGCCTACCTGTATTCCTCGGCCGGCGATGGTGAATCGACCACCGACCTGGCCTGGGACGGCCAGGCGCTGATCTGCGAGAACGGCGAATTGTTGGCCGAGTCCGAGCGCTTCACCCAGGGTGGCCACGTCATCTATGCCGATGTGGACCTGGAGCGTCTCTCGCGCGAGCGTTTCCACCAGACCACCTTCGGCCAGTCGGTGCGCCGCCATGCGGACGAAGTGCGCCGCTTCGAGGTGGTGTCGTTCGATGTCCAGCTGCCGCAGGACCGCCCGCTGCCGCTGCAACGCCGCGTGGCGCGTTTCCCCTATGTGCCGGCCAACGCGGAGCAGCGCGAACTGCGCTGCCGCGAGGTCTACAACATCCAGGTCATGGCGCTGGTGCAGCGCCTGTCTTCGTCGGGCCTGAAGAAGGTGGTCATCGGCGTTTCCGGCGGCCTGGATTCCACCCATGCCCTGCTGGTCTGCGCCAAGGCAATGGACAAGCTGGGCCTGCCGCGCACCAACATCCTGGCCTATACCATGCCCGGTTTCGCCACCAGCAGTCGTACCCTGGTGCAGGCGCATCAGTTGATGACGCAGGTCGGTTGCTCGGCGCAGGAAATCGATATCCGCCCCAGCTGCGAACAGATGTTGAAGGATCTCGGCCATCCCTATTCGCGGGGCGAGCCGGTCTACGACATCACCTTCGAGAACGTGCAGGCCGGGGAGCGTACCAATCACCTGTTCCGCCTGGCCAACCACCATGGCGCCATCGTCATCGGCACCGGCGACCTGTCGGAACTGGCGCTGGGCTGGTGCACCTATGGCGTGGGCGACCACATGTCGCACTACAACGTCAACGCCAGCGTGCCCAAGACCCTCATCACCCATCTGGTGCGCTGGGTGGCCGAGTCCGGCTCGCTGGAACTGAAGCAGCCGGAAGTGCTGATCCACATCCTGGAAACCGAGATCAGCCCGGAACTGGTGCCGGGCGCCTCCGATGGCGAGCCCGGTCAGCGCACCCAGGACTTCATCGGTCCCTACGAGTTGCAGGACTTCAACCTCTACTACATCCTGCGCTACGGCTTCACGCCGGCCAAGGTGGCCTTCCTGGCGCACAGCGCCTGGCATGACCGCGATGCCGGTCATTGGCCGGACGGCCTGCATGGCGCCCACAACCAGTACAGCTTGCCGCAGATCAAGAAAAACCTGGGCATCTTCGTCTATCGCTTCTTCAAGACCAGCCAGTTCAAGCGTTCCTGCGTACCCAATGCGCCCAAGGTCGGTACCGGCGGCTCGCTCTCGCCGCGGGGTGACTGGCGCGCCCCCAGCGATGGCGAGGCCACCGTGTGGCTGCAGGATCTGGAGCGGATTCCGGATCTGGAGGGCTGAAACCGGCTTTTTGAGGGCTCGCTTGCGCAGGGTGGTTGAAAGCTAGGCGGGCCTGATTGACAATGTACGAGTGGGCAGGGGGCCACGTCCCTGTCCCTAAAAGAACAACATCGCAGTACCCGCTATTCAACAGATCGCAACCGATCGTTTCTTTACGACATACCAAGAGAGGAATTGCCATGAAACAAGTGACCGCCATCATCAAACCGTTCAAGCTGGACGAGGTGCGTGAATCCCTCGCCGAAGTCGGCGTCACGGGCCTGACGGTCACCGAAGTGAAGGGCTTCGGTCGTCAGAAGGGGCATACCGAGCTGTATCGCGGCGCCGAATACGTGGTCGATTTCCTGCCCAAGGTCAAGATCGAGGTGGTGGTCGATGACAAGGTGGTGGAGCAGGCGGTGGATGCCATCATCAAGGCTGCCCGCACCGGCAAGATCGGCGATGGCAAGATCTTCGTGCAGGAAGTGGAGCAGGTGATCCGTATCCGTACCGGTGAAACCGGTCCCGATGCCGTCTGAGCAGGTTCCGCTCTCCCCGAAACCGGCCGCTGGCCGGTTTTTTTACGTCCATTGCAGCCGGAAAGCTGTTGCAGTCTGTTGCGCCGTGGCGTGACGGATTGCGCCAGTCTGACACAGCGTGACAGCGCCACACCGGTGGCACAGGCCGCTGGGCCGCCTGGGACGGGCCTCTGCCGGCTGGCATGCGATTTGCCCCTCAGGAGGTCGAACGCCCGCCGCGGCCATCGATGCGTGCGGGATTTCAACCATCACCATAACGGAGACGACATGAACCTGGCAGACATCAGCAAACTCGGCGTACGCGACCCTTTCAAGCAACGTTACGACAACTTCATCGGCGGCAAATTCGTCCCGCCGGTGAAGGGGGAATACTTCGAGAACATCAGCCCGGTGATCGGACGCGCCTTCTGTGAAGTGGCCCGTTCCAGTGCCGAGGACGTGGAGCTGGCGCTGGACGCCGCGCATGCCGCCAAGAAGAGCTGGGGCAAGACCTCGCCCACCGATCGTGCCAACATGCTGTTGAAGATCGCCGACCGCATGGAAGCCAACCTGGAGCTGCTGGCCACCGCCGAGACCCTGGACAATGGCAAGCCCATCCGCGAGACCATGGCTGCCGACATCCCGCTGGCCATCGACCATTTCCGCTACTTCGCCGCCGCCGTGCGCACCCAGGAAGGCAGCATCGGCACCATCGACAACGACACCTATGCCTATCACTTCCATGAGCCGCTGGGCGTGGTGGGCCAGATCATTCCCTGGAATTTCCCCATCCTGATGGCGGTGTGGAAGCTGGCCCCGGCGCTGGCTGCCGGCAATTGCGTGGTGTTGAAGCCGGCCGAACAGACGCCGGCCTCCATCATGGTGCTGATCGAACTGATCGCCGACCTGATCCCGCCGGGCGTGGTCAACATCGTGCAGGGCTTCGGCGTGGAAGCCGGCAAGCCGCTGGCCTCCAACAAGCGCATCGCCAAGATCGCCTTCACCGGCGAGACCACCACCGGTCGCCTGATCATGCAATACGCCTCGCAGAACCTGATCCCGGTGACCCTGGAGCTGGGCGGCAAGTCGCCCAATATCTTCTTCGCCGACGTGCTGGACAAGGACGACGACTTCTTCGACAAGGCCCTGGAAGGCTTCGCCATGTTCGCGCTGAACCAGGGTGAGGTCTGCACCTGCCCCTCGCGCGTGCTGGTGCAGGAATCGATCTACGAGCGCTTCATCGAGCGCGCCTTGAAGCGCGTGGCTGCCATCAAGCAGGGCAACCCGCTGGACAAGAGCACCATGATCGGCGCGCAAGCCTCGCAGGAGCAGCTGGAAAAGATCCTCTCCTACATCGACATCGGCAAGCAGGAAGGCGCCAAGGTGCTGGCCGGTGGCGGCCGTGAAGAACTGGGCGGCGACCTGGCCTCGGGTTACTACGTCAAGCCGACCGTCTTCCAGGGCAACAACAAGATGCGTATCTTCCAGGAAGAAATCTTCGGCCCCGTGGTCTCGGTGACCACCTTCAAGGACGAGGAAGAAGCCCTGGCCATCGCCAACGACACCCTCTACGGCCTGGGTGCAGGCCTATGGACCCGCGATGGCACCCGTGCCTTCCGCATGGGCCGCGAGATCCAGGCCGGGCGCGTGTGGACCAACTGCTATCACCTGTATCCGGCGCATGCGGCCTTCGGTGGCTACAAGCAATCCGGCATCGGTCGTGAAAACCACAAGATGATGCTGGACCACTACCAGCAGACCAAGAACCTGCTGGTCAGCTACAGCCCCAAGGCGCTGGGCTTCTTCTGATCGGGTTTCTATCCTTCGTTTGTCTCCTTGGCTCCTTGCAGCAAGGCAGCTTGGGCGCCGGTCCGTTCTCCCACGGCCGGCGCCTTTTTTATGTGGACTTTCCAGGAGCATGCCGATGAGCGCCTTACCCCGGGTTACCGCCACCGACGCCACGGTGGCACTGCTGCGCCAGTTGAAGACACGCCATGGCGCCTTGATCTTTTTCCAGTCCGGCGGCTGCTGTGATGGCAGCGCGCCAATGTGCTACCCCGAAGGAGACTTCACCTTGGGCGACACCGATGTGTACCTGGGGGAGATCGATGGCGTGCCGTTCTACATCGGCGCCGACCAGTTCGAGTACTGGAAGCACACGCAGCTGATCATTGACGTGGTCAATGGCAACGGTGGCATGTTCTCGCTGGAGAATGGCAGCGGCAAGCGCTTCCTGACGCGCTCGCGGCTGTTTTCCGATGAAGAATATGACGCTCTGGAACCGCTCAGTGCCCGCGTGACTTGAAGCGCCGGTACAGCGTATTGCGCGACACCCCGAGCGCCTTGGCGGCGGCGCTGACATTGCCGTCATGCGTGCGCAATGCGCGTTCGATGGCGGCCCATTCCGTGTCCTGAATGGAAAGTGGCGGAGAGGGTGGTTCATCGTCAACGCTGGCCAGCGGGGCGCTGGCCGCCGCGTCTTCGAGGAAGTCGTCCGGCAGGTGCCGCAGGCTGATGGCGGCTTCGCCCTCGGCCATGGCCAGCGCGGTGCGGACCAGGTTGGACAATTGCCGCAGGTTGCCCGGCCAGCGGCTGGCCTGCAGCAGCGCCAGGGCCTGGGCATCGAAGCGCGGCGCCTGCGGGCCGCCTTCTTCCTGCAGGATGCGCTCGATCAGGCAATCCAGATCGCTGCGTTCGCGCAGGGCGGGCAGCTTGACCTGCAAGCCATTGATGCGGTAGTACAGGTCTTCGCGGAAGGCATGGCGCGCTGCCATCTCGCGCAGCGGCTGGTTGGTGGCGCATACCAGTGCGAACTCCACCGGGATCACACGCTGGCTGCCCAGCGGCGTGACGGCGCGCTCCTGCAGCACCCGCAACAAACGACCCTGCAGTGACAATGGCATGTCGCCGATTTCATCAAGGAACAGCGTGCCACCCTGGGCTTGCGCGATCTTGCCGATGGCACCCTTGCGGCGCGCGCCGGTGAAGGCGCCGTCTTCATAGCCGAACAGTTCGGCTTCGATCAGGTTTTCCGGAATGGCCGAGCAGTTGACCGCCACGAAGGGCGCCGCCATCCCCTGGCTTTGCGCCCTACGCGAACAGGCGCTGGCGCGGTGGATGGCCTGCGCCAGCCACTCCTTGCCGGTGCCGGTCTCGCCGGTGATCAAGACCGGGATGGCGCGGTCGATCACACGGCGCAGCTTGCCGATGATGTCGCTCATGCGGGCGTCGCCGGTCTCCAGCGCCTGCAGATCGGGCAGGTCAGCGGGTCCGCGCACGGCCGGTGCGTGGCAGACCGGCGCCAACGCGGGTGCAGACGCTGCTGCCGCTGCTGCCGCCGTTCCGAGTTCTGGCGCCTCGATGACTGCTTCACGGGCGTTCTGGAAATGCTGGTCGCGCAGCCGTAATTCGGCGCGACCGTGGATGCGGATGCCATTGTGCAGGCACAGCTCCAGCAGGCCGGGCGCGGCCTTGCGGTGCTGCTCGAACAACAGCGACAACGGCACCCCGAACAGCGAGGTGAAGGTATGCGACTGCAGTGCCGCCAGCGTCAGGCCCAGCTGGAACTGGGCACTGCGGTTGGCCGCCAGGAAACGTCCGCCCGGCGTGAAGCTGACGATGCCCTCCACCAGCGTGCCCACGAATTCGGCGCGGCTGTGGAAGTGCAGGGTGATGCAATCGGGAAAGCTACCCGCCAGCAGGTGGTTTTCTATCATCTGCGCCGACATGCGCACCAGGGCCATGGTGTGCTTGTGGAAGCTGCCGCATTCGCCCGACACGTCCAGCACTCCCAGCACCTTGCCGCGATGGTCGAAGATGGGGGCCGCCGAGCAGGTCAGGAAGCGGTTGGCATCCAGGTAGTGCTGCTGGGCGTGGACCGTGGTCGGTTTCTGTTCGAACAGGGCCGTACCGATGGCATTGGTGCCGCGCAACTGCTCCGACCAGCGCCCGCCGGGACCGAGCGCCACGCGGTCTGCCTTGGCCAGGAAGTCGCGGTCGCCCAGGGTATGGATGATGGTGCCTTCGGCGTCCGACAGGATCACCATGCTGTGGGTATTGCGAATCTGATCGTAGAGGGTTTCCATCACCGGCCGGGCATGGCCGGACAGGGATTGGCTGGCCTCCAGCGTCTGCGCCAGGTCGGCACGCGAGAGCTGTTCCAGATCGGGCCGCTGGCCGCGGGTGATGCCATAGGAAGAACTGCGCTGGTGCGAGCGCGCAATGGCCTGCAGGTCCGGCTCGCCGTCGGCCGTGGCCTGCACCAGGGGCGCTGCGCCCAGCAATGCACCGGCGCCTGGCCGGTTTGCCTGGTATTGCATCCTTGTCTCCTTGGACCTTAGCGGTCCTTATGCCCTGTCGTCGCGGCCGCCCGGTGTTCTATTTCTTATCTTTCGGGAAGCCTGGGGTGAACAAGCATACCTGATTAATCCGGCAGCCGGCTAAATTGAAACAGGGTTTGCAGGCGGCCGGAAGTGTGGGCAAAATACTGTTCATATATACAGTATTGTTCAGCTAAATCAGCTAGCTATGGCTTCCTTCCCCAAATTCCCGCAGGGCATCGCCCGGCCGTTTCCTGACCAGCCGGAGCCATCGCCCTCGGATGACGACGATGCGACCATCACACCGGCTACCTTCATCCATCGCCAACAGGTGGCCCAAAAGGGTCGGGGTGCGGTCACCAACCTGCGCGGGCGCTACGAATCGGTGAACCGCGAGGAGTTCGATGATGGCTGGCAGCCTCTGCAATTTTCCGGTGATGGTCCACCGACCGGTGAAGAGGCCGCTGGCGCGGAACAGACCGATACCACCGATGCCGGCGAACAGGACGAGGAACCGCTGCGCCTGAAGACCATCGTCACGGAAGAGACGGCCAAGTCCATCATCAGCCGCAATGCCTCGCCCGACTTGCCGTTCTCGCTGTCCCTGAATCCTTACCGCGGCTGCGAGCACGGCTGCATCTACTGTTTTGCCCGACCCTCGCACAGCTACCTGGGCCTCTCGCCGGGCCTGGATTTCGAAAGCCGGCTGGTGGCCAAGGCCAATGCCCCGGAGCTATTGCTGCGCGAGCTGGCCCGGCCGTCCTACCAGCCAGACACCATCACGGTGGGCATCAATACCGACGCCTACCAGCCCATCGAGCGCGAGCGCCAGTTGACCCGCCGCATCCTGCAGATCCTGCACGATTGCGAAAACCCGGTGGCCCTGATCACCAAGTCGTCCCTGATCGAGCGTGACATCGACCTGCTGGCGGCGATGGCAGCCAAGCGCCAGGCCATTGCCGCCGTCACCATCACCACGCTGGACCCGGCCATCGCTCGCACCCTGGAACCCCGGGCGGCCAGTCCGGCGCGGCGCCTGCGGGTGATCCGTACGCTCGCCGAGGCAGGTATTCCAGTGAGCGTATCGATTGCGCCGGTGATTCCCTTCGTCACCGAGCCGGATCTGGAGCGGGTCATGGAAGCGGCCGTGGAAGCCGGTGCCGGCCAGGCCGGCTATATCGTGCTGCGCCTGCCATGGGAAGTCAGCCCCTTGTTCAGGCAGTGGTTGCAGGCGCATTTCCCGGACCGGGCGGCACGGGTGATGAACCGCATCCAGGACATGCGCGGTGGCAAGGACTACGACGCCGATTTCGCCACCCGCATGCGCGGCACCGGTGTCTGGGCCGAGCTCCTGCAGCAGCGCTTCGACAAGGCCAGCCGCCGGCTGGGCATCGACCATCGCAACCGCGCCTTCGCCACGCTGGATGCCAGCCGTTTCCGGCGGCCGCTGCTGGTGCCGCCGGCCCGGGGCGGGCAGGGCAAGCGGAACAAGGATGATCAGCTTGATCTGTTCTGAACTGAAGTCTTGGGGAGGGGCTTGGCTGGTACACTGCGCGCTTTGATCGAATCAGGCTTTTTTGCATGCATACCCTGGAACAATTGCGTAGTGGCGAGTTGGCTGGCGTGACGCGGCTTTCACTGTCTTGCGGCCTGCGTGAATTCCCGCCGGAGATTTTCACCCTGGCCGATACGCTGGAAATCCTCGATCTGAGCGGG
>NZ_JABXGI010000028.1:0-48318 GCF_022627865.1 Herbaspirillum sp. C7C2 | reverse complement strand
TGGGCGAGAAGCTGCGCGCCATGATGCCCTGGATCAAGGCCAACAAGCTGGTCGATCAAAGCAAGAACTGATCTGCCACTTGCGCAGAAAAACGCCACGGTTCGCCGTGGCGTTTTTTTTCGCCCCTGCACCGCTGCACATCGATGCGGATGACGGGGGGGGCGCGAGCTGAAGGGCCATGTCGTTACCGCTTGTTGCATTTGCTCAAGAACCAAGCGGATGGGCAGTCGTCGAAGTGCAGGGTGAATGACTTGAATATGAAGTTATCATCACCCGTCCACGATCAAGAATAAAGAGGATCCCCTATGACACCTTCCCGCAAACTGATGTTGGGCGCCGCATTGGCGACCGCTTGCCTGGCATCGCAGGTCCAGGCGCAGACTACGGCGCAAGCCCAGGGCAGCATGCCGGCTGCCGTCGCCACCACCGGTACCATGGTAGTGGTCCCCGCCAATGGCGAGATCAGCGTAGCCAATGACCAGGCCCGCGTGACCCTGCAGGTTGAAGAGCAAGACAAGGACAAGGCCACCGCTGCCTCCCGCGTGAACCAGAAGATGAAGCAGGGCATCGAGCTGTTGAAGCGCCAGGACCCGCAAGCCACGCTCAAGAGCTACGGCTACTACACCTATGCGGTCTATGCCGAGCCGCCCCAGGTCACGCCCCAACAACCGCGTCAGCCGGCCAAGGCCCGCGCCGTGGTGGGCTGGCGCGTCGGCCAGTATCTGGAGATGACCACCGAGAACCTGAGCGCACTGCCCAAAACTGTGGCGTCGGCACAGAGCCTGTTGAACCTGAACGGCCTGCAGTTCGGGCTGAGCCCGGCGGCGGCCCGCAAGCTGGATGCGGCCCTGGTCAATGCCACCTATCGCAACCTGGAAGAGCGCGTCGGCTTCATCGCCAACGCCATGCATCGCGCTCCGTCGGACGCCGTGATCGAGACAGTCGACTTCGAAGGCTCGGGCAACTATGCGGCGCCGGCTGCCGCCCCCATGGCCAAGGCCGCCATGATGCGTTCGGACATGGTGCAGGAAAACGCCAGCGTGGCCGAACCCAGCTTCGAGCCGGGCGAATCCACCGTCAACATGCGTCTGGTCGGCAAGGTGCGTTTCAAGTAGGCAGGACCGGTGTCAAGAACTGTCAGCCTGCACGGGCTGACAGGGGCGGGAGGCTATAATCGGCCTCCCTTTCCGTTTTAAGGATCCACATGCGGAACATCGCCAAGCTCATCCTTCCCGTCGCGGCCGTCCTGCTGGCCGGTAGCGCCCATGCCGACATCTGTGCCGACCTGCGGGCCATGCAGCAGCAGGCCCCCTCGCATTTCGACGGCTGGAAGAAGGATGGTCAGGACTCGGTCGTCAAGGGCGACAAACGTGGCCCCGTCTACCTGTCCAATTTCATGCTCGATGGAGCCGAGGTCTGCACCATCTCCAGCAACTCCTCCGTCTATTCCTGCGTCTGGCGCCTGGCCTCGCCGGCTGATCTGGGGCGCGCCTACCAGCGCATGGTCAATGACATCAAGGCCTGTGCGCCGCTGGGCAAGGAACCTGCCGGCATCATCGCCGACGAACCTCAGCAGCGCAGCCAGGGTGACCTGCGCCAGGTCACCGAAGTGACCGGTTTCGACTATGCCGACGTCGAAGCGACCGTGCTGGTCGGCCAGATGCAGTTGACCGGACCGAAAGGTCTGGCGCGCAATGAACTGAAGTTCAGCTTCTCGCATCCCCAGCCCCGCTAGCGGCCGCTCGTCTGTACGGCCGCCACCGCCCCTCCCGGGTCGACAGCCACCGCCGGTGTCGACCCGCCCCGCGGGCGGATTGGCAAAACCTCTCCCAGACCGTCAAATAGCGCCCGCCAAGCGCCCCGGGCGGTGCATTTCGTTGCATTTAACGGGCGCTGGACTAGAATAGGCACGCTTTTACTTTTGAACTTTCCGCGAGCACTGCGCGATCATTGGAGCAACATTGAACAATAACCACTATCCCCACCCCATTATCGCCCGCGAAGGCTGGCCCTTCCTGACCATCGCCGTGGTCGTGGCACTGCTGGCCACCTATTTCTGCGGCGCCTGGTCCTTCCCGCTGTGGATCATCGCGCTGTTCGTGCTGCAGTTCTTCCGCGATCCGCCGCGCGTGATCCCGCAGGCCGCCAATGCGGTGCTGTCGCCGGCCGATGGCCGTATCGTGGTGGTGGCCCGTGCCCATGATCCCTATACCGACCGTGAAGCCCTGAAGATCAGCGTCTTCATGAACGTCTTCAACGTCCACTCCAACCGTTCCCCGGTGGATGGCAAGATCGAGAAGGTGCAATACTTCCCCGGCAAGTTCGTCAATGCCGACCTCGACAAGGCCTCGCTGGAGAACGAACGCAATGCCCTGGCCATCACCACCACCAGCGGCCACAGCGTGACCTGCGTGCAAGTGGCCGGCCTGATCGCCCGCCGCATCCTGTGCTACGTCAAGGCCGGTGACACCCTGGCCCGTGGCCAGCGCTACGGTTTCATCCGCTTCGGCTCGCGGGTGGACGTGTACCTGCCGCTGACCGCTATCCCCAAGGTCAGCGTGGGTGAAAAGGTTTCCGCGACCGAAACCATTCTGGCCGAACTCTGATCACACCTGCATAGCCTGCACCCGCCGCCGTATGGATGAGGCGGGTGGTTTTCTGCATAACCTCTACTGGACATCGATGCCAACACTAAGACGACGCAAGGCCAAGGCCGGCATTCCCTTCCCGAAATCCCTGCGCAAGCCCAAGGCGGCGCAACTGGACGAATCCGGGCAGGTGGTGGTGCGGCGCCGGTCGCGCGGGATCTACCTGTTGCCCAATGCCTTCACCACGGCCGCGCTGTTCTGCGGTTTCTACGCCATCGTGATGGCGATGAACCTCAAGTTCGACTATGCCGCCATCGCCATCTTCGTGGCCATGGTGCTGGACAGCCTGGACGGCCGGGTCGCCCGCATGACCAATACCCAGAGCGAGTTCGGCGCCCAGTACGACAGCCTGTCCGACATGGTCTCCTTCGGTGCCGCGCCGGCGCTGGTGGTCTACGAATGGTCGCTGCGCGGCATGGGCAAGCTGGGCTGGCTGGCGGCCTTCGTCTATTGCGCTGGTGGCGCGCTGCGGCTGGCGCGCTTCAACACCAATATCGCGGTGGTCGACAAGCGCTACTTCCAGGGCTTGCCCAGCCCGGCCGCAGCGGCACTGGTGGCCGGTTTCGTCTGGCTCATGGATGACCTGCGCTTTGCCGGTACCGACCTCAGCTGGTATGGCTGGGTGATCACCCTGTACGCCGGCATCACCATGGTGACCAATGTGCCGTTCTACAGCTTCAAGGACGTCAATTTCCGCAAGCCGGTCCCCTTCATCGCCGCACTGCTGGTGGTGGTGGCGCTGGTGCTCATTTCCAGCGATCCGTCCAAGGTCTTGTTCGGCCTGTTCGTGCTGTACGGCCTGTCCGGCTATGGCGTCTATCTCTGGCGCCGTCTCAAGGGCCGCCCGGTCAGCATCGTGCAGACCAAGGATGAGCACGGGGACGAGCCGCATTGAGTTGTCCGGGTCATGGCCCTTCATGGTCATGACCATGCCAGCTACGCAGACACCCGGCCCCTTGCCGGGTGTTTTGCTTCCGGGCCAGTGCGGTTTTTCGGGGTCGCCTTCACATCCGGCAAGTTTTTGCTAAACTGCGTTCAGCGCTTTATATATTTCTTCACAGTTCGCAATCGCGACATGAATGAAAATAGATCATGGCAATCGATACCACACTGACATCGCTGGGCAGTCTGAACTCCTACGGTCTTCCCGCAGAGAGTGGCGCCAGCAATCCGGTCAAGGCCAGCGACAATCCGGCAGCGGTGGCGCAGGCCATCGAATTGTCGACCGATGCCTCGGCGATCGTCAGCCTGGGCGGCGCGGGCGCAGGCAGTGGCCAGGGGCAGAATGCCCTGACCTACAATGCTGCCGGCCTGTTTGATGCCATCGTCAGCGCCGGTTCGGCCGACAATACCTCCCCAGACCTGACCCAGAACCAGGCCAGCCAGTCCTATTACCAGGGCATCCTCGCCAGCATCACGACCCCGCCCACGAGCTCCGGCATCTATGACGGCAACGGGCAATTCAGCGGCAATGGTGGCCTGACATCCGATCTGTCGTCCCTGCTCAAGTCCGATCCCGGTTTCACCAGCACCATCGTTGGCGACCTGATCAATCAGGGCATCGTCGGCGGTCTCATTTCCACCACCGCCTGAGCGCTCACGCGCTTCCTACCGCAATCAGCCTGGCCAGTTGCTCGCGCAGGGCGGCGTCGTGCTGGCTGCGTTCGCTGATGCGGTGATCGACGCCGGGCAGGTCGATGATGCGGCAGTCCGCCGCCGTGGCGTGTTGCCGCACCAGCTCCGCCACCTCGGCGGGAATCACGGCATCCTCGCTGGCCCGCACCAGCGTGATGCGTCCCCGGTAGTGCGAAATCATCTCCAGTACCGCAGCTTCGCGCCAGCTGCCGGGGCGGCGCAGGGCTGTGCTGAATGCCGGTCCGAAGGGCAGGGCAAAGGCCGCGCCATCATAGATGGCACCTACCAGCGTGACCACGTGGGTGATCTGGTTCTCGGGTCGGCAGGCCAGGCGCAGGGCGATTTCCCCGCTCATGCTCACGCCCACCACAGTGCGTGGACCGACGGTGCAGCGCTCCAGCGCCGCCTGGGCTTCAGCGAGCCGTTTGGAAAGGGAATTGGGATGCACGGCGCTGCTGGCGCCGTGGCCGGAAAAATCGATGGCCGCGCTGGCGCATCCCAGCCGGGCCAGGGTCTGGCGTAGCGGCCACTGGCGCTGCCGGTGGCCTTGCCCGGCACCATGCAGCACCAGGGTATGGACGGCCTGGCCGTCCGCGGCACGGATGAGGTCGGCCGCCAGCGTTTCGGCGCCGACGGCCAGGGCCAGTTCTTCCTGCAGCAGGCCGTCAGCGAGCTGGAGGGTGGTGGGAGTGGCGATGGGAGCGGTGATGGCTTCAGTCGCCGGGATGGCGGCGTTCCAGGCTGGGGCTGCTGGCATAGAAGTGGCGTTTGGCTTCATACATCAAGGCATCGGCACGTTGCACCACGTGCTCCAGACGCTCACCCG
This sequence comes from Herbaspirillum sp. C7C2, assembly GCF_022627865.1. NCBI lineage: Bacteria > Pseudomonadati > Pseudomonadota > Betaproteobacteria > Burkholderiales > Oxalobacteraceae > Herbaspirillum > Herbaspirillum sp. C7C2. The sequence continues at coordinate 43,209 of NZ_JABXGI010000028.1, read as the reverse complement.
GGGTGGCGGTGGCCGCGCCCATGGACAGGCTCAGCGTCACGCCGGAGTAATACTGGTTGTTGATCTCCACCAGCTTCTGGATCTGGTCCATCAGCAACTGGCAGCCGCGCTCGTCGGTAGCCGGCAGCAGGATGGCGAATTCGTCGCCGCCGGTGCGCGCCACGCTGCCCGGACGTTCAACCGCCTTGCCCAGCACTTCGCCCACCCGGCGCAGCAGGCCGTCGCCGGTGGCATGGCCGAGCTCGTCGTTGACTTCCTTCAGGCCGTTCAGGTCGGCCACGATCACGCTGACCGGGAAGGGGCCCTTGCGCTCCAGGCGGTTCAGTTCATCGACCATGTAGGCGCGGTTGTGTAGCTTGGTCAGCTCGTCGTGCTTGCCCAGGAATTCCAGGTAGGCCTCGGCCTTCTTGCGGGCAGTGATGTCGGTCAGCGCCACCAGCACCAGGTCCCAGTTGTCTTCGTGACCGGGGAAGACAGAAAACTGCAGATGCACGTGCAGCGTATCGCCATTAAGCGCGTAATTGACCACTTCGCGGTGGTGCAGCAGGTTGCCGTTCCACAGCTCGATCAGCTGCTCATTGAAGTGCGGCCGCATGTCATCGCGGAACACGTCCGACAGGCGCGAGAGCAGGGTGGCCTTGTCCGGCGCGCCGAACATGGACAGCGTCTGCAGGTTGACGTCGATGACGCGGATTTCCTGCATGCAGCGTTCCACGAACTCGGGGTGGACGTCGGTGAAGGTGCGGAAATCGGTGATGCCGATACGGTGCAGGTCGTCGAAGAGCCGCTTGACGGCGCTGAAGTCCTCCACCCACAGCGAAATGGGCGAATACTCGAACAGCCCGCGCGCATAGTTTTCGCTGCGCGAGAGTTTCTTGCGGGCGGTTTCGCGTTCGGTGACGTTCTCGATGGCCAGCAGCACGTAGTCCCAGCTCTCTTCGCTACCCGGCATGATGCGACCGGACAGCTGGATGTCCAGCCGCCTGCCGCCCAGGGTGTAGTTGACGGTATAGCTGGAGAAGGTCGAACCGCCGTTCCAGAGCTGCACCATTTCGTCGATGAAGGTGTCGATCATGTCGTCCCGGAACACCTTGTCCAGGTTCGCCACCAGATGCGCCAGGTCGCGTGCCTCGTACCATTCCAGGGTACGGCGGTTGACGTCGACCACCTTGATCTGCATGGCGCAGGCCTGCGCCCGCGAGGTGTCCTGGGTCAGGTAGCTGCGCAGGTCGGTGACACCCTCGGCGCGCCATTGGTCGAACAGGCGCTTGAGGCCGCTGTAATCCTCTTTCCACAAGGAAACCGGAGTCAGGTCGAAGGTATCTTTTTCTGAAAGCGCCGGGATAGCGGCCGGCGCAGGGCTTGCTGGAGGCTGATCGTTCTGCATAACACTTCATCTTTTGCTGATGCTGAAGTGTAATGGTTTGCATGCTCTCCTGCACATCTTCGCCGGCCGTTTGCGTAAATTCACGCCATTGTTTGCGCTATTACCGTGAAAACCGCGGATTTGACGGTGGTTTTGTTGATTGAAAGTTAATCATCCACATCCACCGCGTCCACCGCCTCCACTGCGCCACTTCGGCCCGCACCTCTGCGATCAGCGCGCCCGACTTGCGAGCAGCACGTTGCGCCAATCGCCCAGCCGTCGCAAGAGCTTGGCCCAGGGGGCGTACCAGGGCGGCTGCGGCGTGGCCAGGCACAGCAATTCGCCGCCTTGCGGCGCCAGGATGCTGACCCAGCCCTCGCGCTCTAGTACCAGGCACTCACCATCCTCCAGACGGGTCTGTCGGCTGACCAGGCGATCCAGTTGCCAGTACGTCGCTTCGGTGATGCGCAACAGCGGCGCCTGGCACAGCAGCTGGCTGCCGGCCGGCAGCCACAGTTGCAGGTGTTGCCCGCAGCCCAGTTGCAGTCTGCGGGGCGTAGGCTGGGCGGCGGGAAGGGTGGGGTGGCTGGGGGTAGGCATGGCTGGCTAAGTGGTGGTGGGGATGAGTGCAGTCTAGGGAGTCGCCAGCCAGCGCAACAGGCACAGGAAAATTCGGGCTGCTGCGTAACAGCGGCCGTTTTTTTGCTCTGTTACCGTTGCTTTTCGAATAGTCTGTATCTGTTCTGGTCCTTGCCGGAAGAAGATGATGACTGTTATGGATACCAGCCTCCACCTCCCCGATCTCAAGCCCGCGCTACCGCCGGCCATTCCTGAATCTGGCGCCGATGCTGGCGCGGATGTTGGCGCTCATGCCGGCACGCCCACGGTCAGCCCGGAAGGCGCCCGCCAGCCGCTGTACCGGCGCCTGGCGGAGCACTATCAGGGTGCGATCCAGTCCGGCACCCTGGTGGCCGGCGACCGCATGCCTTCGGTGCGCGACCTGATGCGCCAGCACCAGGTGAGCCTGTCCACCGCCTTGCAGACGTTGCGTCATATGGAGGAGGGCGGCTGGCTGGAAGCCCGTCCGCGTTCCGGCTATTTCGTGCGCCAGCCGCGCCGCTCGGCCATCCGCCCGGTGCAGGAGCCCAAGAGCCTGATGGCCATCGATCCCGAGCAGTACGCCGGCATCCATGAAAAGGTGTCGCAATACATCGCCCTGCGCCAGAGCGGTGCGCCGCGCATCGACCTTTCCGGCATGACCTGCGCGCCCGAGCTGTATGCGGTGGAAACCTTGAAGCAGGCCGCCATGCGTGCCCTGCGCGACCGCCCCGAGCTGCTCACCAGCGCCATGCCGCACAACGGCAATGCCACCTTCCGCCAGGCCGTGGCGCGGCGGGCGCTACACCATGGCATGCGCATCGATCACGAAGAAGTGGTGGTCACCCACGGCTGTATCGAAGCGCTCAACCTGGCCCTGCGGGCGGTGGCCGGCCCCGGTGACACCATCGCCGTGGAGTCGCCGACCTATTTCGGCCTGTTGCAGGCCCTGGAAAACCTGGGCATGAAGGCGCTGGAGATCCCGACCAGCCCGCATACCGGCATCTCGGTGGAGGCGCTGGAACTGGCGGTGCGCACCTACGGCAATATCAAGGGCGTGGTGGTGGTGCCCAACCTGCAGAACCCGCTGGGCTGCATCATGCCCGACGAGCACAAGGACAAGCTGGTGCGCCTGTGTGAAGAATTGCGCCTGCCGCTGATCGAAGATGATGCCTACACCGAACTGGCCGACGGCAACGTGCCGCCGTCCAGTCTCAAGAGCCGCGATCGCAGCGGCAATGTGATCTATTGTGCCTCCCTCAACAAGGTGCTGGCGCCGGGCATGCGCCTGGGCTGGATGAATGGGGGGCGCTGGCATGAGCGGGTCAAGATGCTCAAGTTCACCCATACCCGCGCCAACGAGGAATGGACCCAGGTCACCGCCGCCGACTTCATCGCCAGCCCGGCCTACGACCGCCACCTGCGCCGCCTGCGCCAGTTGCTCAAGGAGCAGCGCGAACGCATGGCCGAATCGATTGCGGCCTATTTCCCCGAGGGCACGCGCCTGAATGTGCCCAATGGCGGCGTCGGTCTGTGGGTGGAGCTGCCGGTGCAGGTGTGCTCGCAGCAGATGTTCGAGCGGGCGCTGGCCGAGGGCGTGGGGGTGTCGCCGGGTGCCATCTTCTCCAATTCCAACCGCTATGGGCATTTCCTGCGCATCTGCTGCGGTCATCCTTTTACCCGCGAACTGGACCAGGCGCTGCGCCGCCTGGGCAGTATCGGGCATAGCCTGGCCGGACAGTAGGGCCGTCGGCAAGGTGAAGGTTTCGTCAGGCCGCCCCGGGTGCAGTCCCGGGGCGGCCTTTTTGCATTCCGGGCCGGTGATGAGGCATGGATGGCAGAGAATCAGGCATTGCCCGAAAGGGCGGGCTGCGTCAGACTTGTAAAGAACATGTAAAGACGAAGGCTTGCATTCTCACGCGTGCCGCCTTGATCCGATGTCCTTTCCGGGAGACCAGTCCATGCCTGAACCCCAGCAGCAGACGCAGCACGCCCACCAGGAGCGTTTGCACGCGGCGATCGACGCTCACATGGCCGGGCGCCTGGACGAGGCCCGTGCCGTCTACGAGGCGGTGCTGGAAGAGGATCCCATCGAGCCGGTGGCATTGCACTTCTACGGCATCTGGCTGCATCAGGCCGGGCGCCATGAAGAGGCGCTGGACAAGCTGGAGCTCTCCAGCGCGCTGGAGCCCGACAACGCAGCCTGGCACAACGACCTGGGCAACGTGCTGTTTGCGCTGGGCCAGGTGGAAGACGCCGAGCAGGCCTACGCCGACGCGCTGGCGCTGACGCCGCAAGACCACACCGTCTGGAACAACCTGGGCGCCGCCCTGCTTCAGCAAGAGCGCCGGGAAGATGCCATGGCGGCCTTCGAGCGGGCACTGGAAATTGCCCCCGAGTTCTTGCCCTCCCTGCTGCACCTGGGCAGCCTGCATGAAGCTGCGGGCGACAAGATGCAGGCCTCGCACTACCAATGCCGCGCCTACGTGCTGCCGCCGATGGAAGGCAAGTCCTGGGAGATGGTGGGGATTTCCTTCTATTTCCTCGGCCGTCTGGAGGAGGCCGCGCAAGCCTATCACGCCTGGCTGCAAGAGCAACCGGACAATCCGATCGCAGCCCACATGCTGGCCGCCTGCTCACAGGACGAGGTGCCCGCCCGTGCCTCGGACCGCTACATCGAATCGCACTTCGACCGCTACGCCGAGACCTTCGAGGCCAACCTGTTGCAAAGCCTGGCCTATCGCGGTCCCAGCCTGATCGCCCAGGGCCTGGCGCGGCTGGTGGCGCCGTCACGCCAGTTCGCCACCGTCGACATCGGCTGCGGTACGGGTCTGTGCGCGGCCCAGGTGGCGCCGTTCTCGCATCGCATCATCGGCGTCGACCTGGCCGGCAAGATGCTGGAAAAGGCCGCTAGCACCGGGCTCTACGCCCATCTGGAGAAGGCTGAGATCGGCGACTACCTGGCGCGGCATCCGCAATCCTGCGACCTTGTCACCGCCGCCGACACGATGATCTACTTCGGCGACCTGGATCAGGTCTTCGGCGCGGTCGCCGGTGCCTTGCGCAGTGGCGGCTATTTCGCCTTCACGGTCGAGGCGCTGACGGCCCAGGACCCCGCCGAGGCCGGTTATTGCCTGCATGCCAGCGGTCGCTATCGCCACGGGCGCGACTACGTACAGCAGGTACTGCAGGCGCACGGCATGGAGGTGCTGCACGACAGCGACGAGATCCTGCGCGAGGAAGTGCGACAGCCGGTGGCGGGCATGTTGCTGGTGGCCCGCCGCCGCTGATCGGATCGGGTATTCAGGCCGCCGCGTGCAGTGCGGCTTCGACCTGGCTGCGGGTGGGGATGGGTTCCACCGCGCCATAGCCGGTGGTGGACAGGGCGGCGGCCACGTTGGCGTAGCGCGCCGCCGCGAAGGGATCGCTGCCGCGCATCAGCTCGGCCATGAAGGCGCCACCGAAGCAGTCACCGGCGCCGGTGGCATCCAGCGCCTGTACCGGATAGGGCGCCACCATGCGCCGCTCCTGGGGGGTGGCCACGTAGCAGCCTTCCTTGCCCAGCTTGAAGGCCACCAGTTGCACGCCATAGCCCAGCAGGCGGTCCACGATGGCATCGCGATCTTCCAGTCCGGTCAGCATGGACACATCTTCCCAGCTCGGCAGGCAGATATCGCACAGGCCGAAGGCCTGTTCCATCTTTTCGCGGGCGCGCTCCAGCGACCACAGACGCAGGCGCAGATTGGTATCCAGCGAGGTCGGCACGCCGGCTGCACGGGCCTGGGCCATGGCGGCCAGGCCTGCTTCGCAGGCGCTTTCACTGATGGCCAGGCTGATCCCCGACAGGTGCAGGGCAGCCGCGCTGGCGACGCTCTCCAGCGGCAGGTCGGCCGTCTGGTACTGGCTGGCCGCCGAACCGGCGCGGCGGTAGTGGAACTGATGGCCGCTGTCGTCATGGGTGACGAAGTAGATGCCGGTGCTGGCGCCCGGGCGCACGGCCACGTGCTGCACGTCGACCTGCTCGCGCTGCCACAGGGTCAGCAGGTCCTGCCCGAAATGATCATCGCCGACGGCGCTGACATAGGCCGAGGCCACCCCCTGGCGAGCCGCGGCGATGGCGAAGTTGGAGGTGTCGCCGCCATATCCCTGCAGGAAATTGCGCGGCGACGCGATGCTCTGGTTGAATTCCACCATGGCTTCGCCATAGGCGAGGATCTGCTTGCTCATGTTGTGCTGAAACGAAGTCGAAGTACGCAGGAACGAAAATGAATAAGAACCGAGAAGAAAACCCGGATGAACCGGGCGGCCTCAGAAGAAGGTCTGCACGATGTCGGTGACATCGAAGCGCGCATCCACCACCACCAGATGACGCCACTTGTCGAAGGTCAGGCAGGGGTGGGAGATGTCGAAGGCGATCATGTCGCCGACCTTGATGTCGTCGCCTGCGGCGATCTTGAGGTAGGCGTGCTGGTCCATCATGCCGGTGACTTCCCAGTGCGCTGGGGTGGCCTGCGGCTGGGTGTCATGGCCCGGACGGAAGCGCGTCATCGGTGCCGGCAGGCCGGCATCGAAGGCAGCGTCGCGCTTGCCCAGGGCGATGATGGCCTTGTCGCTTTCCGGGATGGATTGCACGTAGGCCCACAGTTGCAGCGCCGGCTGCAACTGGCTGCGCATGCTGTGCGCCACCGGATTGCGCACCTGGATCTGGGCCTGCGCGGCGCGGTAGATGCCCACATCGTGGGTCAGGTAGCAGCCCGGGCGCAGCACCACGTCCAGGGCCGCACCGATATCGGCCTGGCCGAACTCTTCGGCCACCACGTCGTACCAGGCCGAACCGGCCCCGGTCAGCACCGCCGGACCGTGCGCCAGGCGGCGCGCCAGCTTGCCCTGCGCGGCCAGTTCGCCGATACAGGCCACGGCGCGTTGCAGGAAGCGGCGGATATCGACCTCTTCCTTGAGCACGCCTTCATACACTTCCACCCCGGCCAGGGCGAGGCTGTCCCAGCGTTCGATCTCGGCCAGCACGGCAGCCTGCTGGTCGGCATCGCGCACGCCGGTGCGACCGCCGGCCGGGCCCAGTTCCAGCAGCACGTTCAGGGTTTGCTTGCGTTCGGCGAAGAAGCGGCCGAGCTGCTCCACCAGGTCGGCCGAATCGACCAGGCAGAAGAATTCGAAGGAGGGATCGGCCAGCAATTCCGAGATGATGGCCATGTTGCGCTTGCCCACCAGCTGGTTGGCCATGATCACGCGGCGCACGCCGTGGTGGTAGGCCGCCAGGGTCTGGTGCGCAGTGGCCAGGGTGATGCCCCAGGCGCCGGTGTCGAGCTGGCGCGCAAACAGCTTGGGCGCCATGGTGGTCTTGCCGTGCGGGGCCAGCTTGACCTGGTATTGGCCGACAAATTCCTGCATCCACTTCAGGTTGTGGGCGATCTTTTCTTCATACAACACCGCGGCAGGCAGGCTGATGTCCTCGTTGAGCAGGTTCCAGCGCACGCTGCCGGCCTGCTGCGGCGACAGCGGCTGGGGCAGGGCGCCCAGACCCTTGTTGAGCGGGTCGACGATGCCGGGCTGATAAGGTCCGTGGTAGTTTGTATCATTCATCGCATTAATTCCTGTGAAATTAGGATTGACGTAATAATAGCCTTGAATTTACTATGTTTACGCCGTGTTAGTAAATAACATAAATTATTTTCGCGGCTCTTTTTGGTGCATCCGGCATGCACTTTTCTGGGTATTTTCCGCCGACCTGATCCTTTCACCCCATGGCGCAGACATTGGACATCATTTCCCGCATCAGCGAGCGTAGCAGCACCTTGCGACTGGCCGAACAGAAGGTGGCCGAGGCCATCCTGGGCGACCTCTCGGCCGCCGCCAGCGCCAGCATCGGTGAACTGGCCGAGAAGGCCGGGGTGTCGGTGGCCAGCGTGACACGCTTTGCCAAGGCCATGGGTTGCCGCGACGTGCGTGAATTCAAGTTCCTGCTGGCACAGGCGGTGGCAGTGGGGCAGCGCTTCTTCGATGGCGCCAAGACCCTGCCGTCGGAACAGCCGCCGGAACTGGCCGACGTGGTCTATCGCGACATCCATGCGGTGCTGGAACTGAACCGCGCCATGCTCAACCCCGACATGCTGATGCAAGCCGCGCACCTGCTGCAGGGCGCGCGCATGATCTACTGCTTCGGCATGGGCGGCGGCTCGACCATGATGTCCGACGAGGCGCGCTATCGCCTGGTGCGCCTGGGACGACCGGTAGCGACCTACCACGACGCGGTGCTGCAGAAGATGGTGGCCGCCACCCTGGACAAGGAAGACGTGCTGCTGGTCTTCTCCACCACCGGCAGCGTGCCGGAACTGCTGGCCAGCTGCGAGGTGGCGCGGGAATACGGCGTCAAGCTGATCGCCATCACCGCCCTCGGTTCGCCACTGGCCAGGCTGGCCGATGTGCTCTTGCCCATCAAGACGCTGGAGACCGACCTGATTTTCAAACCGTCCTCGTCGCGCTACGCCATGATGGCGACGCTGGACATGCTGGTGCTGGAGCTGGCCCTGCTGCACAAGGAAAGCAGCCAGGAACGGCTGCGCCGCCTCAAGTACGTGCTCGACGCACATCGCGGCGGGGGCGACCTGCACCAGCCGCTGGGAGACTGACATGATATCCACCACCCATACCGAGGACGGGGAGCGTCGCTGCGACACCCTGTTCCGTCACGCCCTGGTGATCGACGGTTCCGGCGCCGAGCCCCAGGTGCTCGACGTGGCCGTCCACAAGGGCCGCATTGCCGCCATCGGCCAGCTCGACCACTGGCATGCCGCGCAGGAGATCGATGCCACCGGCCGCGTGCTCTCGCCCGGCTTCATCGACGTGCATACGCATGACGACACCAACGTCATCCGCACCCCGGAGATGTTCCCCAAGCTTTCGCAGGGGGTGACTACGGTCGTGGTCGGCAATTGCGGCATCAGCGCCGCGCCGGTCACGCTCAAGGCCGATCCGCCGGACCCGATGAACCTGCTGGGCAAATCCGAGGCCTTCCACTATCCGACCTTTGCCAGCTATGTCGAGGCGGTCAATGCCGCGCAACCGTCCATCAACGTGGCCGCGCTGGTCGGTCACACGGCCCTGCGCAACAACCATATGGACCGTCTGGATCGCGCTGCCACGCAGAGCGAAATCGACGGCATGCGCGCCCAGTTGCGCGAGGCGCTGGAGCATGGCGCGCTGGGCCTCTCCACGGGTCTGGCCTACGGCAATGCCATCAATGCGCCCACCGAGGAGGTGCTGTCCCTGGCCGAACCGCTGGCCGAATTCGGTGGCATGTATGCCACCCACCTGCGCAGCGAATTCGCCGACATCCTTGAGGCCATGGACGAGGCCTTCCGCATCGGCAAGCATGCCCGCGTGCCGGTAGTGATCTCGCACCTGAAATGTGCCGGCGTGGAAAACTGGGGCCGCAGCAGCGAAGTGCTGCAGGCGCTGGAGGCGGCGGCGCGGCACCAGCACGTGGGCTGCGACTGCTATCCCTATACCGCCAGCTCGTCCACGCTGGATCTGAAGCAGGTGACGGCCGACTACGACATCCAGGTCACCTGGTCCGAGCCGCATCCGGAGCAGGGCGGCAAGATGTTGAAGCAGATCGCCGCCGAGTGGGGTGTGGACCTGCACACGGCGGCCGGGCGCCTGATGCCGGCCGGCGCGGTCTATCACTGCATGTCCGATGACGATGTCAATCGCATCCTCTCGCACCCGGCCACCGTGGTCGGCTCCGACGGGCTGCCCAACGATCCGCTGCCGCATCCGCGCCTGTGGGGTGCCTTCCCGCGCGTGCTGGGCTACTACAGCCGCGAACAGAAGCTGTTCTCGCTGGCCACCGCCGTGCACAAGATGACCGGCCTGTCGGCGCAACGCTTCGGGCTGGACTTGCGCGGCTTCGTGCGGGTGGGCTATCACGCCGATCTGGTGCTGTTCGATGCCGACACCATCCGTGATGCGGCCAGCTTTACCGATCCTATGCAGCCGGCACACGGCATCGAGGGCGTCTGGGTCAACGGCCAGCTGGCCTATCGCGGCCAGGACAAGCAGGCCACTGCTGCACGCTCCGGTCGCTTCCTGGCGCGCAAATTGCTGAAGGAAGCCGCCTGAACGCATTGGGGCCGGGCTTAAGTATTTTTCAGTGTTTCAAGTTTCAATGTGAATCAAAGTGAAGGAGCAGCAATGAGTATTCAACGATTTGGCGTGGAAGGCGGCAGCGGGACCGGTGGTCAGCATCTGCCATTCGCACGCGCAGTGGCCGCTGACGGCTGGTTGTACGTGTCGGGTCAGGTGGCCATGGAAAACGGCGAAGTGATCGATGGCGGCATCGTGGCGCAATCGCACAAGGCCATCCAGAACGTGCTGGCGATCCTGAAGGAAGCCGGCTACGGACCGGAACACGTGGTGCGCTGTGGCGTCTGGCTGGATGACGCGCGCGACTTCCAGTCCTTCAACAAGGTCTTCAAGGAATACTTCGGCGCCAATCCCCCGGCCCGCGCCTGCGTGGTGTCGAGCATGGTGGTGGATTGCAAGGTCGAGGTCGATTGCGTGGCCTTCAAGCGCTGATGGCCTGGCGGGCTGGCATGGAAGGGGTCGACAAGTATCCCGATGCGGCCTGCCGATGAAGTGGCTGCAGTGAATGATGTGAGTCTGATGATTTGAGTCGTATCAATAATCTAAATTATTTAAATCATTTGATTCATCCGGACGTTTCAAGAGTTCTGTTCGATTTGGCAGTTCATGTTTGCCGGCAGGGGTGTGGTATCGCCGGCGGGTGTCTTTTTACCTTCTGAAGAGGAGCAACAGATGGAGGCTGTACAAGGGAGTGCGCTACTGGTCTATGCACTGGTAGCGGTGATTGCACTGATCGTGCTGATCGCCAAATTCAAGATGAATCCGTTCATCGTGCTGATCGTGGTCTCGCTGCTGCTGGGCCTGTCCGTGGGCATGCCGATGGGTAACATCGTCAAGGCCTTCGAAACCGGCGTGGGCAACGCGCTGGGTCACATCGCACTGGTGGTGGGGCTGGGTACCATGCTGGGCAAGATGATGGCCGAGTCCGGTGGCGCCGAGCGCATCGCCAACACCATGATCAAGGCCTTTGGTGAAAAGAACGTGCACTGGGCCATGATGACGGTGGCCTTCATCGTCGGTCTGCCGGTGTTCTTCGAAGTCGGTTTCGTGCTGCTGGTGCCAATCGCCTTCAACGTCGCCAAGCGTACCGGTACCAACATGGTGCTGGTGGGCATCCCCATGGTCGCCGGCCTGTCGGTGGTGCACGGTCTGATTCCGCCGCACCCGGCTGCGCTGCTGGCGGTGACCGCCTATAGCGCCGATATCGGTCGCACCATCCTGTTTGCGCTGATCGTGGGTATTCCCACGGCCATCATCGCCGGCCCGATCTTCGGCAAGCTGATCTCCAAGGTGGTGATTCCCGATCCGGACAATCCGCTGATCTCGCAATTCGTCGATGACAGCAAGAAGGACCGTGAACTGCCGGGCTTCGGCATCACACTCTTCACCATCCTGCTGCCGGTGGCACTGATGCTCATCGGTAGCTGGGCTGACCTGTTCTTCGCACCCAAGACCTTCGCCAATGACTTCCTGCGCCTGATCGGCAACTCGGTCATCGCGCTCCTGATTGCCACCCTGGTGAGTTTCTGGACCTTCGGTCGTGCCCGTGGTTTCGGCGCCGACCAGATCCTCAAGTTCAGCAACGAATGTCTGGCCCCGATCGCCAGCATCACGCTGGTGGTGGGTGCGGGTGCCGGCTTCGGTCGCATCCTGATGGATGGCGGCGTCTCCAAGGCCATCGTCGGTATCGCCACCGATGCACATCTGTCGCCGCTGATCCTGGGCTGGTTCGTCGCTGCACTGATCCGCGTGGCCACCGGTTCGGCCACGGTCGCCATGACCACCGCCTGCGGCATCGTCGCGCCTATCGTCTCTACCGTCGGTGGCGTGCGTCCGGAGCTGATGGTGCTGGCCACCGGTGCCGGTTCGCTGATCCTGTCGCACGTCAATGACGGCGGTTTCTGGCTGGTCAAGGAATACTTCAACATGACCGTGCCGCAGACCTTCAAGACCTGGACCGTGATGGAAACGCTGGTCTCGGTGCTGGCCCTGCTGTTCACGCTGGCGCTGGCCACCGTGGTCTGAGCCTGACCGATCGTCCTCGTGACAAGGCCGCCCGCTGCAGTGCAGAGCGGGCGGCCTTTTTCATGGCGGCAGCGGGTGGATCAGAAGCGCGAGCGGGTGTCGTCGAAGCGCGGATCGGGGCCGTTCTCGACCTTTTCCACGATGCCCTGGTCGGTGAAGTACACGGTCATCTGCGAATTCCATACGCCGCTTTCCTTGAAACCGTAGTTCCAGGCCTCGAAGGGGATGCGGGCATAGCGTGTCACTTCGGTGGGGCGGCCGACCCGACGCAGCACGTCGAGCTTGGTGTCCTGCTTGGTGCGGATGGCGCGGAAGTTTTCGATCGTCCAGACTTGCTGGTAGGAAACCAGGCGATGATCAGGGCCGATGCGGGCCATGTATTGATACTGGCCGAAGGCGCCGGCAGCGTATTCGAAGAGGCGACTGTCGCCATCCGGATACACATTGCTGGGCGCGCCCAGGCGGGCGACTACCTGTTCTTCGCTCTCGCCGGGCGTCACGGGCGGCTGGAACAGCGAGGCACAGCCGCTCAGTGCGGCGCTGGCCAGCAGGGCTGCAGCCAGCAGCGGGCGGCCGCGGCGCAGGAGGGGGGAGAGTTGCTTCATGGTCAATTTCCTCTTGTTGTCATTCCGGTATCGCATCTTCGCCCGGGGATGGATGGGGCGTTCAGGTGTGATCCTGTCTGCGAATGTTGGTTGGAATGGCTTTTTGCTATATAATTTCGCGTCCGGTCGAGTTGGCCGGATTCTCATTTTTTGTTCACGGTATGCAGGGCACATCATTTGACGCTCCGCACACCGCTTGTGAAAGGTAAAAGCAATGTCCATCGAAAAAGCAGCCAAGGCTGCCATTATCTCCGAAAACGCCCGCGGCACGAACGACACCGGTTCTCCGGAAGTGCAAGTCGCGCTGCTGACCGCACGCATCAACGACCTGAACGGCCACTTCAAGGCCCACGTCAAGGATCACCACTCCCGTCGTGGCCTGATCAAGATGGTCAACCGTCGCAAGAGCCTGCTGTCCTACCTGAAGAACAAGGACGCCGACCGTTACCGCGCCCTGATCGAGAAACTCGGTCTGCGTAAGTAATTTGACTTCGCGTCTGGGTCTCCGGGCTCTGCCCCGGGATCACAATGAAATGCCTGCGTCACTCGTTGACGCGGGCATTTTGTTTTTTGCGATTCCGCAAGCTCAGGCGTAGGCCGGGGCGCAACGGAGCGCAACGCCCTCCGGGCAGGAATAGATCATTGTTTCATCGCGGCAGGCTGTTTGTCTGATCAATGCCGCGTTCGTCGTGAGTGACCGGTTTCGCCGGCCACTGTGGTGAGGTGAACGACAGCGCCTGAAAATCTGTCGGCAAAAGGAAGTCGCGCACCGCGGACACAGTCGGGGCAGGCTCCATAAAAGAAAGGAAATACCGTGTTCAATAAAGTAAGCAAGACCTTCCAGTACGGTCAGCATCAAGTCACCCTGGAAACCGGCGAAATCGCCCGCCAGGCCTCCGGCGCCGTCGTGGTCTCGGTGGAAGACACCGTGATCCTGGCTACCGTGGTGGCCCGCAAGGAAGCCAAGCCCGGCCAGGATTTCTTCCCCCTGACGGTCGACTACATCGAGAAGACCTATGCTGCCGGTCGTATCCCCGGTGGTTTCTTCAAGCGTGAAGGCAAGCCCTCCGAAAAGGAAACCCTGACCTCGCGCCTGATCGATCGTCCGATCCGCCCGCTGTTCCCGGAAGGCTACCTCAACGAAGTCCAGGTCATCATCCACGTGCTGTCGGTGAACCCTGAAATCGATCCGGACATCCCCGCCATGATCGGCGCCTCGGCTGCCCTGTCGCTGGCCGGCATCCCCTTCAACGGCCCGGTGGGCGCCGCCCGCGTGGCCTACATCGACGGCCAGTACGTCCTGAACCCGACCCAGACCCAACTGAAGTCCTCGCAACTGGATCTGGTGGTGGCCGGTACCGAAACCGCCGTGCTGATGGTGGAATCGGAAGCCGACCAGCTGTCCGAAGAAGTGATGCTGGGCGCGGTCGTGTTTGGTCACGACCAGTCCAAGGCCGTCATCGAAGCCATCCACGCGCTGGTGCGCGACGGTGGCAAGCCGGAAGTCCAGTGGACCGCCCCGGCCAAGAACGAAGCCCTGATCGCCCGCGTGTCGCAACTGGCCGAAGGCCCGCTGCGCGAAGCCTACCAGACCAAGGACAAGCAAGCCCGTACCGAGAAGCTGAAGGCCGTCTCGGCCCAGGTCAACGAAGCCCTGGTCGCTGAAGCCGCTGCCAACAACGGCGTGGCTGCTGACGCTGCCGAAGTCGGTTCCATCCTGTTCGACCTGGAAGCCAAGATCGTGCGTTCGCAGATCCTGGAAGGCGAACCGCGTATCGACGGTCGCGACACCCGCACCGTGCGTCCGATCTCGATCCGTACCGGCGTGCTGCCGCGTACCCACGGTTCGGCCCTGTTCACCCGTGGCGAAACCCAGGCCCTGGTCATCGCGACCCTGGGCACCGCCCGTGACGAGCAGAAGATCGACGGCCTCTTGGGCGAATACACCGACCGCTTCATGCTCCACTACAACATGCCTCCGTTCGCCACCGGCGAAACCGGTCGCGTGGGTACCCCGAAGCGTCGTGAAATCGGTCACGGCCGCCTGGCCAAGCGCGCGCTGATCGCCGCACTGCCGGCAGCTGACGAGTTCAGCTACTCGGTGCGCCTGGTCTCGGAAATCACCGAGTCCAACGGTTCCTCCTCGATGGCATCGGTCTGCGGCGGCTGCCTGGCACTGATGGACGCCGGCGTGCCGATGAAGTCGCACGTGGCCGGTATCGCCATGGGCCTGATCAAGGAAGGCAACAAGTTTGCCGTGCTGACCGACATCCTGGGCGATGAAGATCACCTGGGCGACATGGACTTCAAGGTGGCCGGTACTGCCAATGGCATCACGGCACTGCAGATGGACATCAAGATTCAGGGCATCACCAAGGAAATCATGCAGGTCGCGCTGGAGCAGGCCAAGGAAGGCCGCCACCACATCCTGGACAAGATGCAGGAAGCCGTCCCGGCCGGTCGTGCCGAGCTGTCCGACTTCGCACCGCGCCTGATCACCATCAAGATCAATCCGGAAAAGATCCGTGACGTGATCGGCAAGGGCGGCGCCGTGATCCGTGCGCTGACCGAAGAAACCGGCACCCAGATCGACATCAGCGACGAAGGCGTGGTCACCATCGCCTCCGTGGATGCATCGGCTGGCCAGGAAGCCAAGCGCCGTATCGAAGAGCTGACCGCTTCCGTGGAAGTGGGCAAGATCTACGAAGGTACCGTCCTGAAGCTGCTGGACTTCGGCGCCATCGTCCAGGTCCTGCCGGGCAAGGATGGTCTGCTGCACATCAGCCAGATCGCCAACGAGCGCGTCAATGCCGTGGCCGACTACCTGAAGGAAGGCCAGCAAGTGCGCGTGAAGGTCCTGGAGACCGACGACCGCGGTCGCCTGAAGCTGTCGATGAAGGCTGCCCAGGCTGAAGAGGGTAGCGAAGCAGCTGCTCCGCAAGACCCGCAGTAAGTCCAGGCTGCGCCGGCGCTGACAAGGCTGCCGGCGGGTCACCGACAGAAAAATCCCCCATGCCTCGCGGCGTGGGGGATTTTTCTTTGGGCGCATGCGCTTGCGTGCTTGCCGGCCGGGACAATCTGTCCCAGTGATTTCGAACCAAAAGTATGAGAACCTGTCCTTCTGCAATGAGGGACATCAAGCTTGCTGCGATGTCCCCGGGTGTCACGGCCGCAAGGGGAGCCGCGCGCCCGTCTGCAGGTGCATCCGAATAGAGAGTAGGGGACATCTGTGGTGCCTGATCCGGCGCGATCCGGTGGGTACATACAGGCAGAACAACACATTACTTTTGAAAGGAAGGCGATGCCCCATGTCATCATCATCGGTTGTGGATTCGGCGGCCTGGCTGCCGCGCGCGAGCTGGCCAGTGCCGACCTGCGCATCACCATGATCGATCGCAGCAACCACCACCTGTTCCAGCCGCTGCTGTACCAGGTGGCAACGGCCGGGTTGTCGGCGCCGGCCATCAGTGCGCCGATCCGCGCCATCCTGGCGCACCAGAGCAATCTGACCACCCTGATGGCCGCGGTCACCGGCATCGATACCGCCGGCAAGAGCGTCACGCTGGAAGACGGCAGCGTGCTGTCCTATGACCATCTGATCGTCGCGGCCGGCTCCACCCACAGCTATTTCGGTCACGACGAGTGGAGCGCGCTGGCGCCGGGTCTGAAGACGCTGGAAGATGCCTTCGAGATCCGCAAGCGCATCCTGATGGCCTTCGAGCGGGCCGAGCGCGAAACCGATGCGCGGCGCCGCCAGGAGTGGCTGACCTTTACCGTCATCGGCGGTGGTGCCACCGGCGTGGAAATGGCCGGGACGCTGGTGGAAATCGCCCGGCATACCTTGTCTGGCGAATTCCGCAATATCGATCCGCATTCGGCGCGGGTGGTGCTGGTGGAAGGCTCGGAGCGGGTGCTGGCGGCCTATCCGCCGGACCTGTCAGAAAAGGCGCGCGAGCAGTTGCAAAAGCTGGGCGTGGATGTGCGTACCGGCTGTCGCGTGGTGCATATCGACGAGACCTGCGTGCGCTATGCCAATTTCGACGGCGAGCAGAGCCTGGCCACGCGCACCGTGATCTGGTCGGCGGGGGTCGCGGCCTCGCCGCTGGGCAAGCAGCTCGGGGTCGAGGTGGACCGTGCCGGTCGCGTACCGGTGTCGCCGGAGCTCAATATCGCCGGGCATGAGGATGTGTACGTGATCGGTGACCTGGCGGCCGCGCAGTCCGATGGCAAGCCGGTACCGGGCGTATCGCCGGCGGCCAAGCAGATGGGGCGGGTGGCGGCACGCAATATCAAGCATCGCATCGCGGGACAGAAGCCCGAGACCTTCGTCTACCAGGACTACGGTTCGCTGGCCACCATCGGTCGCAAGGCCGCCATCGCCATGGTCGGCAAGCTGAAGTTCTCGGGCTACCCGGCCTGGTTGTTCTGGCTGTTCGTGCACGTGTACTTCCTGATCGGCTTCCGCAACCGCATCATGGTGATGGCCGACTGGGCCTGGGCCTATTTCACCTTCAAGCGCAGCGCGCGGGTGATCTCGGCGACCATGCCCACGCAGGCCGAAGCGCCCTCATTGCGCAAGGAAGTGGCCGAGTAGTTTTCGCCGCGTCGCAGAAACAACGCCCGCGTTTCCATGGCTGGAAGCGCGGGCGTTGTGCTGTGTGGAGACAGGGTGTCGGCCTCAGTCTTCCAGCGCCAGCATGGCGAAGCTGGCCAGCCAGTGCCCGCCGCTGTAGTGGCTGCCGACCACCTGATCGATGGAGGCGCCGATGTGACGCTGTACGGAGGTCTCCATGGCAGCGCGTGCCGCGTGGGTGGCGGGCAGGTGTCGCAGCACGGTCTTCATGCACCAGGCGCGGGACAGGTTCAGGCCATCCAGGTGGGCGATCTTGGGATCGGTGGGGTCCGAGACATGCGCCGGCTGCATGATCTGCGAGACCTCGGCCACGCGCGGCAGGTAGCGGTCGAACCAGGCGGGGAAGTCCGCTGTGGGAAGTGCCTTGCTCATCAGGAGTGCTTCGGTCAGCGCGCCGGAAATGTACTCGTCACCGCCCGGTTCATAGTGAGCGGGATAGTCGGTGTCCTTGCTGAAATACCGCAGGGCGCTGTCTACGATGACCGTTTCCAGTTCGCTGTCCTGCACGTGGCGCGCATAGTCCAGCGAAAGCGCCAGTGCGAAGGCGGTGTTGTAGTGGGTACCCACGCGGATGGGATAGCTGAGCTTGGAGAGATAGTCCAGCAGGCGGCTGCGGATTTCCATGGTCAGCGGCGCCATGGCGCTGCGCCAGGCAGCAGCGCGGGGCAGGGCCGACTGTGCCAGTTCCTGGTCCAGCGCCAGGATCCAGCCGAAGCCATAGGGGCGTTCGAAGGGGCCGCGACCGCCGACGCGGAAGTAATCGGTCTCGCGTTCCATCAGTTCCCGCGTGAAGTGCTCATCGAAGATGTCTTCGATGTCGCTGCGCGCCGGCAGGGCCGGGAAACGTTGCACGCAGCGCAGCAGCAGCCAGAAGCCATGGACCGCCGAGTGCCAGTCGTAGCAGCCGTAGAACACCGGATGCATGGCGCGCGGCGAGAGCACGTCTGCTGCGCCATGGAGCACATGCATGATGTGGTTGGGATATTCCTGGCGCAGATAGGCCAGTGGCATGCGGGCGAAGGCATCGGCCCGTTCGAGGGTGAGTTGCATGGGGACTCCTTGAGGCTAGGGGAGGCGACGCCGCCAGCGCCGATGGGTGCATGGCGGCGTCTTGCCCATCGCTGGGATCAGCGGAAGGCGAGGAAGTACATCAGGAACACGTTGACCGTCAGCAGCGTCAGGGCGGTCGGAATCTGTACCTTGATGACCTGGTACTTGTTCTTCAGTTCCAGCAGTGCAGCCGGCACGATGTTGTAGTTGGCGGCCATGGGGGTCATCAGGGTCCCGCAGTAGCCGGAGTACATGCCGATGGCCACCAGCGGTGCCGGGTCGGCATGATGGCCGACGATCAGGAAGGGCAGGGCGATGCCCGCGCTCATCACCGGGAAGGCGGCAAAGGCGTTCCCCATCACCATGGTGAACAGTGCCATGCCCACGCAATAGATCACCACCACCAGGAAGCGGTTGTCCGGATTGACGAACAGGCTCACCACCTGCTGCACCGAGGTACCGGTCTTGGCGGCCACGAAGACGCCTCCCAGCATGGCCAGCATCAGCGGCAGGATGGCGGCCCAGCCGATCGAGTCCACCAGCCGGCGCGACTGGCGCACCGCCTGCAGCGGCGTGCCACGGGTCAGCACGTAACCGGCGATGAGGGCGCAGATACAGGCTACGCAGAGTGCGGCCAGGGTCAGTTGCTTCTGGTCCAGCAGCATCACGCCACCGATCGACACGCCCTTGAGCAGCACGGTACAGGCCACCGTGATCACCGGGATCAGCACGGCCGGGAAGAACAGCCAGTTGCCCAGACGCTTGGCCGAGCTCACGCGTTCTTCGTAGCTCGAAGTGGCGTAGCTGCCCATGGAAAGCATGCCGGTGCCGGCGATGAGCGAGATGATGATGACGGTGGCGCCGATGATGCGGTGAGCCATGGACTTGCCCAGGTTCTCCACCAGCAGGTCGCCGAACAGGAAGACGGCGCCGAACAGGAACCAGAACAACGCCGTGCTCAGGCGCTTGGGGTTGCCCCTGTCGCGCAGGGTCATCACCACCAGCATCATGACGATGATGCCGATGAGGTAGTAGATGCGGTTGATGGAAATGAGCGTGTTCATGCGGCCACCTTGGAAGAGTCGTTTTGGCCGGCTTTCCAGGTATCCACGTCGCGGCGGATGGAGGCGTCCAGGCGGGTCAGGCGGAACATGTGGATCACCAGCGCCGAGAGGGCGGTGGGAATGGCCCACAGGCCGATGTGTAGCGGTTCGATGTTGGTGATGCCGTTTTCCTTGAGGAAGGCATCCATCAGCAGGACGGCGCCGAAGGCGATAAAGATGTCTTCGCCGAAGAACACGGCGATGTTGTCGCAGGCGGCAGCGTGCGCCTTGATCTTGTCGCGGATGGGTTGCGGCAGGTCTTCGCCATAGGCGTTGACGGCGGCACCCTCGGCCATCGGCGCCAGCAGCGGACGCACGGTCTGTGCCTGGCCGCCAAGATAGATCAGACCCAGCGCGGCAGTTCCTTCACGCAGCAAAAAATAGAGCATCAGGATGCGCGCGGAAGTGGCGCTGGCAATGCCTGAAATCCAGGCCTGTGCACGTTCCTTCAGACCGTAGTGTTCGAGCAGCCCGATAATGGGCAGGATCAGCAGGAAGGTCGCCAGGGAACGGCTGTTGACGAACTTCTCGCCGAAGGTTTCCAGCAGCATGCCGAAATCCATGCCGACCGAGAGTCCGGTCGTCAGCCCCGCGACCGTGACCACCAGCAGCGGGTTGAAACGTAGTGCAAATCCGGCCACGACGATCGGTATCCCGATCAGTGGCAATAGTGTCGTGCTCTCCATGAAGACTCCTGGTTGTGAATGAGTTGAACCAGTCGCTGCAAGGGCCATGCCAGCCTGACCGTGGCCTCCCTGCTGATGCGTCCTGGTGGACGCAGGCATGGAGTAGTCGCGATCTCATGGTCTCCCAGCTTCGACATTTCTAATTGTTATGGGTACTGCAATTTGTCCGGAGGACCGGGCAATTCGTGAGGCGCGCTAGCGCCGACAAGCTGTTCAGGCCGCGGCACGCACGGCGATGCGTTCTTCATGCAGGCGGGCGCGGATCTGCCGCGCAAAATCCAGCGCATGCGGGCCGTCTCCGTGCAGGCAGACGGTCTGGGCGTTCACGCTGACAATGCTGCCGTCGACGGCCTTGACCTGCTTCTGCTGGACCAGCATCAGGGTCTGGGCGATGGCATCCTCGTCGTTCTCGATCATGGCGCCCGGCTTGCTGCGTGCCACCAGGCTGCCATCGGCCTCGTAGGCGCGATCGGCGAAGACTTCTTCCACCGCGTTGAGGTCGGCATGACGGGCGGCGGCAATCAGTTCGCTGCCGGCCAGGCCAACCAGGCTCAGTTCCGGATTGAAGGTGCGGATGGCGGCGCAGATGGCGTTGGCCAGCACGGCATCCTTGGCGGCCTGGTTGTAGAGCGCACCATGCGGCTTGACGTGGCGCAGGCGGCCGCCTTCGGCGCGCACGATGGCGTCCAGTGCACCGAGTTGGTAGAGCATGCCGCTGACGATTTCCTCGGGCGGCAGGTGCATGGTGCTGCGGCCGAAGTTTTCGCGATCGGGGAAGCTGGGGTGGGCACCGATGGCGACGTGGTTCTGGATCGCCCAGCGCACGCAGCGGCGCATGGTGGCGGCGTCGCCGGCATGCCAGCCGCAGGCGATGTTGGCCGAGCTGACCAGGGTCAGCAGTTCTTCATCGGTGTCGCAGCCTTCGCCGAGATCGGCATTCAGGTCGATGTGCATGGCGTAATCCTCATTTCTTGTAGAGCGTGGCGCGCGACCAGTCCAGTGCCGCCACGGTATCGCGGATGGTATCGAGATAGCGCTGCTGTTGCTCGGCCGCGAGCAGGGCTTGTTCCAGGGTGCAGGGCTCAAGCCGCAGGGTGGCATTGAGCGGTGCCTGCGCCAGCTTCCACAGGTCGGCGCCGATGACCACGCCGATCTTGGGATAGCCTCCGGTGGTCTGGGCGTCACCCATCAGGATGATGGGCTGGCCCGAAGGCGGCACCTGGATCACGCCCGGTACCACGCCATGGGAGAGCATGTCGCGGGCGTGCTTGCGCTTGAGCTCTTCGCCGTCCAGCCGGTAGCCCATGCGGTTGCTGCTGGGGGTGATGCGCCAGGGCGTGGACCAGAAGGCTTCGCGTGCGGCCTTGGTGAATTCCTCGATCTCGGGGCCTGGCAAGACGCGCAGCGTGATATGCCCGCCGCGCTGATGCGCTGGCAGGTCGCTGCGGCTCCAGTCGGGGGCGCGGACACCGAAGGCCGGGCCGCTGACTGCGCGCAGGGCGGCCTGGTCGTCGCCGACCGCGAGTTTGTCGCCACGCTTGAGGGCGCGTCCCTGATGCCCACCGAAGCCGGCTTTCAGGTCGGTGCTGCGCGAATCCAGGACCACGGGCACATCGATGCCACCGGCCACGGCCACGTAGCTGCGCATGCTGTGGCGCGCGGGGTGCTGCGGCAGGTCGGACGCCACCGGAGCCAGGCGCAGTACACTGCCGGCGCTGACCGGCAGGCTCCAGCAGGCCGATATCGGTTTGCCGTCGAGCGTGGCTCCGATATCGTCACCGCCCAGCGCAATGCGGGTGGCGCGACCGAAGCGCAGTTCGCAGAGGCCCATGGTGATCTCGATGCCGGCGGCGCCGGGCGCATTGCCGACCAGCAGATTGGCGCTGGCCAGGGCCAGTGCGTTGAGGGCGCCACCGGGATGGATGCCCTGGCTGCGATGGCCGGGCCGTCCGAGGTCTTGTACCGAGGCCAGCATGCCGGGTTGGAGGATCTCGATCATGCGTCGATCCTTTCCACGGTGAAGCGCACATGGTCGCCCGGACGCAGCAGCGTCGGCGGTTCCTGGGCCGGGTCGAACAGGTGCAGGGCGGTTTGGCCGATCACCTGCCAGCCGCCGGGCGAGGGCATCGGGTAAATGCCGGTCTGCTCGCCGCCGATGCCCACCGAACCGGCAGGAATGGTCATGCGCGGGGTGGTGTGGCGTGGCGTGGCCAGTTCCGGGGCCAGGCCACCCATGTAGGCAAAGCCCGGCATGAAGCCGAGGAAATAGACCACGTAGTCACCGGCGCTATGGCGGCGGATCACTTCCTCCCTGGACAGGCCGGTGTGGCGCGCCACGTTCTCCAGGTCGGGGCCAGCATCGCCGCCGTAGACCACCGGGATCTCGACCACGCGGCCCTGGTAGCGGCTGGCATGCAGACCGGGCCAGGCTTGCGTGATGCGTTCGCGCAAGGTGTCCAGATCACGCACCGGGCGGTGCAGGAACAGGGTCAGGTTGTTCATGCCGGGGACCACTTCGCTGACTTCGTCCCATTGGGCGGCCAATTGGGCCAGGTTCCAGATGCGTTGCTGCTGGGGCAGGCTCGCAGGCGCGGGCAGGCTGCAGAGCAGCGCGCTGTCGCCTAGCGGATGAATCTTCGGGGGCTGCATGTTCTTGTTGTTGCTCGGTATGGATGAAGCGATCGGCCCGTGATGGCGTCGGCGCGTGAATCGGCGGCATTTCTTGTCGGCTTGTAAATTTAAGGCGACTACCTGGATGCCGATATTACCTTCCGCGCAAAATACAGACAATGTGTCGATAAATTATTTATTTTGCTTTGCGATATAGTGTTGCCATTTTGTCGTGACTGAACTTGCCCTGATGAACCAGCCCAACTCACCTTCCAACGCACCCCAGATCGTCTCTTCCCAGCATCTGGTTTCCGAGCGCAGTGCCGAGATGTCCGAGCTGGAATACGGACTGATCATGGCGGGCAACGCCTTCAACCGCTGGATGGTGCGCTGCATGTCGGCCGCCGGCGCCAAGGACATGACGGCCATCGAAGTCTCCCTGCTACACCACGTGAACCACCGCGAGCGCAAGAAGAAGCTGGCCGACATCTGCTTTGTATTGAACGTCGAAGATACTCACGTGGTCACCTATGCATTGAAGAAGCTGGTGAAGGCCGGTCTGGTGCAGAGCGAGAAGGCCGGCAAGGAACTGCTGTTTTCCACCACGCCCGAGGGGCAGGCGCTGTGCATGCGTTACCGTGAGGTGCGCGAGCGCTGCCTCATCGAGACCCAGGCCGAAAGCGGCGTCTCCAATCATGACATCGGCCAGGCGGCCCAGCTGTTGCGTAATGCCTCCGGGCTCTATGACACGGCTGCGCGCGCCGCGGCGTCGCTCTGAACCCACTATCGATCAAGGACAGGACCCATGCGAGCAATCGAAATCAAGGAATTTGGCGGCCCCGAGGTATTGCAGCCCTGCGAGCGCCCGGTGCCGGAGTTGAAGCCCGGTGAAGTGTTGATCAAGGTGCATGCCGCTGGCGTGAACCGTCCGGACGTGTTCCAGCGTACCGGCAACTATCCGGTGCCGCCGGGCGCCTCCGACCTGCCTGGCCTGGAAGTGGCCGGCGAGATCGTGGCCGGTGAGCTGGGCGACAGCGGCTTCAAGCTGGGCGACCTGGTCTGCGCGCTGGTGCAGGGTGGCGGCTATGCCGAATACTGTGCGGCCCCGCTGGCGCAGTGTCTGCCGGTACCGAAGGGCTTGAGCGCCCTGGAGGCGGCCGCGCTGCCGGAAAACTACTTCACGGTCTGGAGCAATGTCTTCGACCGGGGCCAGTTGTCGGGCGAGGAAACCCTGCTGGTGCAGGGCGGTTCGTCCGGGATCGGCGTCACGGCCATCCAGATCGCCCGCGCCCTGGGGCATCGCGTGTTCGCCACCGCCGGCAGTGCCGACAAGTGCCGGGCCTGCGAAGAGCTTGGTGCGGAGCGCGCCATCAACTACAAGACCGAGGATTTCGAGGCCGTGGTCAAGGAATTGACCGGTGGGCGTGGGGTGGATGTCATCCTGGACATGGTGGGTGGGGATTACCTGCCACGTGAAATCAAGGCGCTGGCCGACGATGGTCGGCTTGTCTTCATCGCCCAACTGGGCGGCGCCAAGGGGCAGCTCGACATGGGGCAGGTGATGCGTCGCCGCCTGACCATCACCGGCTCGACCTTGCGCCCGCGCCCGGTGGCGTTCAAGGCGGCCATTGCGGCCAATCTGCGTCGGCACGTCTGGCCGCTGATCGAAGCCGGCAAGATCAAGCCGGTGATCCACCAGCGCTTCCCGCTGGAACAGGCGGCCCAGGCGCACGCGATGATGGAATCGAGTGCCCACATCGGCAAGATCATGCTGGAACTGTAGGCGCGCAGGTGAAGCTCGGGCGGTCCGGTTTGACCGCCTTTACAGCAACCGGCTACAATACGAGGTTATCCAAATTGACACCCATCTCGTAGAACACAGCCTATGCGTCGCAAACTTGTAGCCGGTAACTGGAAAATGAACGGCAGCCTGGCTGCCAATGCGGCCCTGGTGGCCGGCATCAAGGAAGGCCTGCCGGCCGCTGTCTGCGACGTCGCGGTATGTGTTCCGGCACCTTATCTGGCACAGGTGCAGGGCGCCGTCGCTGGTTCGGCCGTGGCGCTGGGTGCGCAGGACATGTCGGCCCACGCCTCCGGTGCCTACACCGGTGAGGTGTCGGCATCGATGTTGCAGGAATTTGGCGTGCAATACGTCATCCTCGGCCACTCCGAGCGCCGCGCCTATCATGGTGAATCCGACGCGGCGGTGGCGGCCAAGACGGTGGTAGCGCTGAGTGCCGGCCTGGTGCCGGTGGTCTGCGTGGGTGAGACGCTGGAGCAGCGTGAGGCCGGTCAGACCAATGAAATCGTGGGTGGTCAGCTCGATGTGGTGCTGACGGCCTTGAGCGTTGAGGATGCGGCGCGCATCGTGGTGGCTTACGAGCCTGTCTGGGCCATCGGCACCGGCAAGACGGCGACGCCGGAAATGGCGCAGGAAGTACATGCCATGTTGCGTGCACGCCTGGGTGCCAAGAGTGCCGAGGCAGCCGCCAAGGTGCGCATCCTGTACGGCGGCAGCATGAAGCCGGACAACGCGCAGCAATTGCTGACCATGGCCGATATCGATGGTGGTCTCATCGGCGGCGCGGCACTGAAGGCAACGGATTTTCTGGCCATCGTCAACGCGGCGGCCTGAAGGGTAGAGTAAGGGGTTTGTCAGTTGCGGAAGGGATACTTCGGCAGCGGGCAATTGAAACATCAAGAGTGGACTTGTTTAAATGAATACTTTGTTTTTGGTTGTGGTTGTAGTTCAGGTGCTGGCGGCGCTGGCGATCATCGGTCTGGTGCTGTTGCAGCACGGCAAAGGTGCCGACATGGGGGCAGCCTTCGGCTCCGGCGCGTCCGGCAGCCTGTTTGGTGCCACCGGGTCGTCGAACTTCCTGTCCAAGTCGACCGCCGTGGCAGCCGGCATCTTCTTCGTCGCGACCCTGGGTCTGACTTTCATCGGCAATCATCACGTAGCGCAAAGCGGCGGCGTGATGGATAATCTGCAGGCGCCGGCCGCTCCTGCCCAACAAGCTGCGCCGGCGGCTCCTGCTGCTCCGGCTGATGCTGCCAAGCCGGCCGACCAGTCGAATCAGATTCCGAAATAAGCCTTTGCGCATTCTGGAATAATCCCGGAATAAACATAGAAGAATCTTTCTTTTTAGCTGATTGTGCATTGAACAAGAGTAACAAATGAAGGTACAATAGCAGTCTCAGGCCGACGTGGTGAAATTGGTAGACACGCTATCTTGAGGGGGTAGTGGCGAAAGCTGTACGAGTTCGAGTCTCGTCGTCGGCACCATAGAAATGAAATGAAAAGCCAGCGAAGGTCCTAGTGCCTGAGCTGGCTTTTTGTCGAGGAAGTTTCTGATTGATATTGAGAATCATTCCCATCGATAAACCAACGCATAGCGGCCAATCGTGAACCTCGAAAATTACTTCCCAGTCCTCCTGTTTATTCTTGTCGGCATCGGTGTCGGTGTCGCTCCCCAGCTCCTCGGTCGTCTTCTCGGTCCGCACAAGCCGGACGCTCAAAAAACTTCTCCTTACGAATGCGGTTTCGAAGCATTCGAAGATGCGCGCATGAAGTTCGATGTGCGCTACTACCTGATCGCCATCCTGTTCATCCTGTTTGATCTGGAAACCGCCTTCTTCTTCCCTTGGGGCGTGTCCATGCGTGAGCTGGGCTGGCAAGGTTTCGTCACGATGATGGTCTTCATCGCTGAATTTGTTGTCGGATTTTGGTACATCTGGAAAAAGGGTGCCCTGGATTGGGAGTAAGCCATGTCTATTGAAGGCGTATTGAATGAGGGGTTTGTTACCACCTCGCTGGATAAGGTAATCAACTGGACCCGTACCGGATCCCTGTGGCCCATGACCTTCGGTCTGGCCTGCTGCGCGGTTGAAATGATGCACGTCGGTGCTTCGCGTTACGATCTGGACCGCTTCGGTGCGGTGTTCCGTCCGTCGCCGCGCCAGTCCGACCTGATGATCGTGGCCGGCACCCTGTGCAACAAGATGGCGCCGGCACTGCGCAAGGTCTACGACCAGATGCCGGAGCCGCGCTGGGTCATTTCCATGGGCTCCTGTGCCAATGGCGGTGGTTACTATCACTACTCCTACTCGGTGGTGCGCGGTTGCGATCGCATCGTGCCGGTGGACGTGTACGTTCCGGGTTGCCCGCCGACGGCTGAGGCGCTGCTGTATGGCGTGATCCAGTTGCAGAACAAGATCAAGCGCACCAACACCATCGCGCGCTAAGAGGGCAGTATGACGACAAAATTGGAAACTCTCGAAGCCGCCCTGCGTAATGCGCTTGGAGGGTATCTTCAGAATCTGACCGTGGCCCTCGGTGAAGTCACCGTGGTGGTCAAGGCGGCCGACTATCTGTCGGCCATGCGCGTTCTGCGCGACCATGCCGATACCCGCTTCGAGCAGCTGCTCGATCTGTGCGGCGTGGACTATTCGACCTATGGCGACGGCGCCTGGGAAGGCCCGCGCTTTGCCGTGGTGTCGCACCTGATGTCGATTGCGCACAACTGGCGTGTGCGTGTGCGCGTGTTCGCACCGGATGACGACCTGCCCATCGTGGCATCGGTCGATCCGATCTGGAATTCGGCTGGCTGGTACGAACGCGAAGCCTTCGACTTCTACGGCATCCTGTTCGACGGCCACCCCGACCTGCGCCGCATCCTGACCGACTATGGTTTCATCGGCCACCCGTTCCGCAAGGACTTCCCGGTGTCAGGCTATGTCGAAATGCGCTACGACGCCGAACAGAAACGCGTCATCTATCAACCCGTGACGATCGAGCCGCGCGAGATTACTCCGCGCATCATTCGTGAAGAAAACTACGGGATCAAATAATGGCAGAGATCAAAAACTATACGCTGAACTTCGGTCCCCAGCACCCGGCCGCGCACGGTGTGCTGCGTCTGGTGCTGGAGCTGGACGGTGAAGTCATCCAGCGCGCCGACCCCCATATCGGTCTGCTGCATCGTGGCACCGAAAAGCTGGCCGAGCAGAAGACCTTCCTGCAGTCCGTGCCTTACATGGACCGCCTGGACTACGTCTCGATGATGAGCAACGAGCACGGTTATGTGCTGGCCATCGAGCGTCTGCTGGGTCTGGAAGTGCCGCTGCGCGCGCAGTACATCCGCGTGATGTTCGACGAGATCACCCGCCTGCTGAACCACCTGATGTGGATCGGCGCGCACGCGCTGGACGTGGGTGCAATGGGCGTGCTGCTGTATGCCTTCCGCGAACGCGAAGACCTCTTTGACTGCTACGAAGCCGTTTCCGGCGCCCGCATGCACGCGGCCTACTACCGTCCGGGTGGCGTCTATCGCGACCTGCCGGACAGCATGCCGCAGTACAAGGCTTCGATCGTGCGCAACGAGAAGGCCATCCGCGAACTGAACGAAAACCGTCAGGGTTCGCTGCTGGACTTCATCGAAGACTTCACCAACCGTTTTCCGACCTATGTCGATGAATACGAGACCCTGCTGACCGATAACCGTATCTGGAAGCAGCGCCTGGTGGGCGTGGGCGTGGTCTCGCCGGAACGTGCGCTGCAGATGGGTTTCTCCGGTCCGATGCTGCGTGGCTCGGGCATCGCCTGGGATCTGCGCAAGAAGCAGCCGTACGAAGTGTACGACCTGATGGATTTCGATATCCCCGTGGGCAAGAACGGCGACTGCTACGACCGTTACCTGGTGCGCGTGGCTGAAATGCGCCAGTCCAATCGCATCATCAAGCAGTGCGTGGAATGGTTGCGCAACAACCCGGGTCCGGTCATCACCGACAACCACAAGATCGCTCCTCCCAAGCGTGCGGACATGAAGTCCAACATGGAAGACCTGATCCACCACTTCAAGCTGTTTACCGAAGGTTTCCGAGTGCCTGCCGGCGAAGCGTATGCCGCCGTCGAACATCCGAAGGGTGAGTTCGGTGTCTACCTGGTCTCGGACGGTGCCAACAAGCCGTACCGCCTGAAGATCCGCGCCCCGGGCTTTGCCCACCTGCAGGCCCTGAACGAAATGGCCAAGGGTCACATGATTGCCGACGCGGTCACCATCATCGGTACCCAGGACATCGTGTTCGGGGAAATCGACCGGTAAGTCGAACGAGAGTAAGAGTCAAGGCGGGCTTCGATGAGAAGCCCGTCAGGTTTGGGGAATATCCAATAACCGCGCAGTAATGATGCGCATGGATGGCCAACGATATGCTGTTAAGTCAAGAAGCCCTTAAGAAGATCGATCGCGAACTCGCGAAATACCCGGCGGATCAACGCCAGTCTGCGGTCATGTCCGCACTGCGTATCGCCCAGGTGGAACATGGCTGGTTGCCGGCCGAGTTGCAGCAGGAAATCGCCGACTACATCGGCATGCCCGCCGTGGCTGTGCAGGAAGTTGCGACCTTCTACAACATGTTCAACACCAGCCCGGTGGGCAAGCACAAGATCACCGTGTGCACCAACCTGCCGTGTCTGCTGTCGGGTGGCGAACGCGCCGCCCATCACCTGAAGCACAAGCTGGGCATCGATTATCGTGAAACCACGGCCGACGGCCAGTTCACGCTGATGGAAGGCGAATGCATGGGGGCCTGCGGTGACGCACCGGTCATGCTGGTCAACAACCATCAGATGTGCAGCTGGATGTCCAACGAAAAGATCGACGCGCTGCTGGAGGAACTGAAGAAATGACCTGCCTGCACGACCGCCACATCAAACCGCTGATCCTCGCCGACCTGAATGGCGAGAACTGGCACCTCGAGGATTACGTCAAGCGCGGCGGCTATGAGTCGCTCAAGCGCATCCTCAACGACAAGATCACGCCAGAACAAGTCATCGCCGACCTCAAGGCCTCCGGCCTGCGTGGTCGCGGTGGCGCAGGTTTCCCGACCGGCCTGAAGTGGAGCTTCATGCCCCGCCAGTTCCCGGGCCAGAAGTACCTCGTCTGCAATACAGATGAAGGCGAACCGGGTACCTTCAAGGACCGTGACATCATTCGTTACAATCCGCACGCGCTGATCGAAGGCATGATCATCGGCGGTTACGCGATGGGTATCACCGTCGGCTACAACTACATCCACGGCGAGATCTTCGCCGAATACGAGCGCTTCGAGGCTGCTCTGGAAGAGGCGCGCGCCGCCGGCTTCCTGGGCGACAACATCCTCGGTACCGGCTTCAGCTTCCAGCTGCATGCGCACCATGGTTATGGTGCCTACATCTGCGGCGAAGAAACGGCGCTGCTGGAATCGCTGGAAGGCAAGAAGGGCCAGCCGCGCTTCAAGCCGCCGTTCCCGGCCAGCTTCGGCCTGTACGGCAAGCCGACCACCATCAACAACACCGAGACCTTTGCGGCCGTGCCGTTCATCTTCCAGGTAGGCCCGCAGGCCTACGCCGAGATGGGCAAGCCCAACAACGGCGGCACCAAGATCTTCTCGATCTCGGGCGACGTCGAGCGTCCGGGCAACTACGAGATCCCGCTGGGCACGCCGTTCTCCACCCTGCTGGAACTGGCAGGTGGCATGCGCGGCGGCAAGAAGATCAAGGCAGTCATTCCTGGCGGCTCGTCCGCTCCGGTGATCCGTGGCGATGTCATGATGGACACCACCATGGACTACGACGCCATCGCCAAGGCCGGCTCGATGCTGGGTTCGGGCGCGGTGATCGTGATGGACGAGACCCGTTGCATGGTCAAGTCGCTGCTGCGCCTGTCCTACTTCTACTACGAAGAATCCTGCGGCCAGTGCACGCCGTGCCGCGAAGGCACCGGCTGGATGTACCGCATGGTGGAGCGTATCGAGAACGGTCACGGCAAGATGGAAGATCTGGACGTGCTCAACTCGGTGGCCGACAACATCCAGGGGCGCACCATCTGTGCGCTGGGTGATGCAGCGGCCATGCCGGTACGCGCGTTCGTGAAGAATTTCCGTGAAGAGTTCGAGTACCACATCGAGCACAAACACTGCCTGGTTCCGGCATACATCTGAACAGGGCAGGGGATGCCGGGCGGAATGCGATGAGCCTTCCGCCGGTATCGTTGGCAAAGAATATTTAGCTTGGGCAAACAGCCATGGTTGAAATCGAAATAGACGGCAAGAAGGTTGAAGTGCAGGAAGGCAGCATGGTCATGGACGCTGCCAACAAGATCGGCACGTACATCCCTCACTTCTGCTATCACAAGAAACTGTCCATCGCGGCTAACTGCCGCATGTGCCTGGTCGAGGTCGAAAAGGCCCCGAAGCCGCTGCCTGCCTGCGCCACGCCCGTGAACAACGGCATGATCGTGCGCACCGCCAGCGACAAGGCCGTCAAAGCCCAGAAGGGCGTGATGGAATTCCTCCTGATCAACCACCCGCTGGATTGCCCCATCTGCGACCAGGGTGGTGAGTGCCAGCTGCAGGATCTGGCCGTCGGTTACGGCGGTTCTTCCTCGCGCTACCACGAAGAAAAGCGTGTCGTGGAGCCCAAGGACGTTGGTCCGCTGATCTCCATGAAGGAAATGAACCGCTGCATCCATTGCACCCGCTGCGTGCGCTTCGGCCAGGAAGTGGCCGGCGTGATGGAGTTGGGCATGCTGGGTCGCGGTGAACACTCCGAGATCACCACCTTCGTCGGCAAGACCGTGGACTCCGAGCTGTCGGGCAACATGATCGACCTGTGCCCGGTCGGTGCCCTGACCTCCAAGCCGTTCCGCTACAGCGCCCGTACCTGGGAACTGTCGCGTCGCAAGTCGGTGAGCCCGCACGACAGCGTCGGCGCCAACCTGATCGTCCAGGTCAAGGGCGGCAAGGTCATGCGCGTGCTGCCCTTCGAGAACGAAGAAGTCAACGAGTGCTGGATCTCCGACAAGGACCGTTTCTCCTATGAGTCCCTGGACAGCGCCGAGCGCCTGACCAAGCCCATGCTGAAGCAAGACGGCAAGTGGCAGGAAGTGGATTGGCAGACCGCGCTGGAATACGTTGCCCACGGCCTGCGCAACATCCGTCATGAACATGGTGCCGATGCCATCGCCGCACTGGGTACCCCGTACTCCACGCTGGAAGAACTGAACTTGCTGCAGAAGGTGGTGCGCGGTGTCGGTTCGGACAACGTCGACTTCCGCCTGCGTCAGTCCGACTTCGCTCTGGATGGCCAGGTCAAGCCGTGGCTGGGCATGTCCATCGTCGAGTTCTCGCAGCTGAACCGCGTCTTCGTGATCGGCTCCTTCCTGCGCAAGGATCACCCGCTGCTGTCGGCCCGCCTGCGCCAGTCCGTCAAGAGCGGTGCCAAGCTCAGCGTGCTGCACGCGACCGACGACGACCTGCTGATGCCGGTTGCCAACAAGATCATCGCCGCTCCTTCGGCATGGCTGTCCGCCCTGGCCGAAGTGGCCGTGGCCGTGGCCGAAGCCAAGGGCGTGGCCGCTCCCGCTGCCTATGCCGGCGTGACCGCCTCCGATGCTGCCAAGGCCACCGCCGCCAGCCTGCTGTCGGGCGAAGGCCGCGCCGTGTTCCTGGGCAATGCCGCCGTCCAGCATCCGCAGGCTGCCCAACTGCATGCTGCGGCCCAATGGATCGCTGAACAGACCGGTGCCAAGCTGGGTGTGCTGACCGAAGGCGGCAACGCCGTCGGTGGCTACCTGGCCAACGCCGTACCGACACCGGGCAAGGGCGCCAACGCTGCCGCCGTGTTCGCACAGCCGCGCAAGGCCTACCTGCTGCTGAACGCCGAGCCGGAACTGGACAGCCATGACCCGCAAGCCGCGCGTGCTGCCCTGAACCAGGCCGAGATGGTCGTGGTCTTGTCGGCCTTCAAGCATGGTGCCGACTACGCCGACGTCCTGCTGCCGATCGCTCCGTTCACCGAAACCTCCGGCACCTTCGTCAACGCCGAAGGCCGTGCACAAAGCTTCAACGGTACCGTCAAGCCGGCCGGCGATGCGCGTCCGGGCTGGAAGGTTCTGCGCGTGCTGGGTAACCTGCTGGAGCTGGAAAACTTCGACTACGAGACTTCCGAATCCATCCGCGATGAGCTGCTGGGCAAGGAAACCGACCTGTCGGCCCGCCTGAACAACGCTGCCTCCGTGCAGCTGCAGGCAGTTGCTGCGGCCACTGGTACCGTGGAACGCGTGGCCGATGTGCCCATCTACTTCGCCGACGCCGTTGCCCGTCGTTCCGCACCGCTGCTGGAAACCCGCGATGGCCAGGCGCCCAAGGCATGGCTGTCGGCTGTGCTGGCGGCCAAGCTGGGCGTGGCCGAAGGCGACCATGTCAAGGTCAAGCAAGGCTCCGGCAGCGCTGCGCTGACTGCAGCCATCGATAAGAAACTGCCGGAAAACGTGGTCCGCGTTGCTGCTGCGCACGCCTCCACCGCTGCACTGGGCGGCATGTTTGGCGCAATCGTCGTGGAGAAAGCGTAAAAATGGATCACCTGATCGCCCAAATCAACAACGTAGGCCCGGCCTACCTGGGTCCGACCCTGTTCACCCTGGTGTGGACGCTGGTCAAGATCCTGGTGGTGATGGTGCCGCTGCTGGTCTGCGTGGCCTACATGACCTACTGGGAGCGCAAGCTGATCGGCTGGATGCACGTGCGTCTGGGCCCGAACCGCGTCGGCCCTGCCGGTCTGCTGCAGCCTATCGCTGACGCCGTCAAGCTGATCTTCAAGGAAATCTCGACTCCGTCCAAGGCCAACAAGGCGCTGTTCTACCTGGCCCCGGTGATGACCATCATGCCGGCGCTGGCCGCCTGGGCTGTGGTGCCGTTCTCGCCCGAGCACGTGCTGGCCAACGTCAACGCCGGCCTGCTGTACCTGATGGCCATCACCTCGATGGAAGTCTACGGCATCATCATCGCCGGCTGGGCCTCCAACTCGAAGTACGCCTTCCTGGGTGCGATGCGCGCTTCGGCACAGATGGTGTCCTATGAAATCTCCATGGGCTTCTGCCTGGTAGTGGTGCTGATGGTCTCGGGCAGCCTGAACATGACTGACATCGTCATGGGCCAGACTACCGGTCATTTCGCCAGCATGGGTCTGAACTTCCTGTCCTGGAACTGGCTGCCGCTGCTGCCGATCTTCGTGATCTACTTCGTCTCCGGCGTGGCTGAGACCAACCGTCACCCGTTCGACGTGGTGGAAGGTGAGTCCGAAATCGTGGCCGGTCACATGATCGAATACTCGGGCATGTCCTTCGCCATGTTCTTCTTGGCGGAATACGCCGCGATGATCCTGATCTCGATCCTGACCGCACTGCTGTTCTTCGGCGGCTGGTCGGCTCCGGTATCGGCGCTGGACTTCATCCCGGGATGGATCTGGCTGGGCTTGAAGACCTTCTTCTTCCTGTCGCTGTATGTGTGGATTCGCGCATCGTTCCCGCGCTACCGCTATGACCAGATCATGCGTCTGGGCTGGAAAGTGTTCATTCCGCTGACCCTGGTGTGGCTGGTGGTCGTGGCGATCTGGATTCAGTCGCCGTGGAATATCTGGAAATAAGTTGGAAGGCTGAGGCTAAAAATGGAAGCTATTAAGGATTTTTTCGGCAGCCTGATGCTCCGCGAGCTGTTCAAGGGCCTTGCCCTGACCGGTCGCTACCTGTTCAAGCGCAAGATCACGGTGCAATTCCCTGAGGAAAAGACACCGATGTCGCCGCGTTTCCGTGGTCTGCACGCACTGCGTCGCTATCCCAACGGTGAAGAGCGCTGCATCGCCTGCAAGCTGTGCGAAGCGGTCTGCCCGGCGATGGCCATCACTATCGAATCAGAGCAGCGTGCCGACGGTACCCGTCGCACCAGCCGCTACGACATCGACCTGACCAAGTGCATCTTCTGCGGTTTCTGCGAAGAATCCTGCCCGGTCGACTCGATCGTTGAAACGCACATCCTGGAATACCACGGTGAAAAGCGGGGCGACCTGTACTACACCAAGGAAATGCTGCTGGCAGTGGGCGACCGTTACGAAAACGAAATCGCCGCCGCCCGTGCCGCTGACGCCGCCTACCGTTGATCGGTACTGCCGGGCCACCTGAAGGCGGCCGGGCAGGGTGGTGGAAGGCTGGCAGGAATCTGTTGGATGTATTGCGATGGGATGGCCGCAACTGCGGTCCCCGTGCTGATTGAATGAACCAACTTCTGGTTGATTATGGAATTTAAAACTGTCTTGTTCTACGTGTTCGCGGTGATCCTGGTGATTGCCGCCGTACGCGTCATCACGGCCCGCAACCCGGTGCATGCCGCGCTGTTCCTGGTGCTGTCCTTCTTCTCGGCAGCCGGTCTCTGGATGCTGCTCAAGGCCGAATTCCTGGCCATCGTGCTGGTGCTGGTCTACGTCGGCGCGGTGATGGTGCTATTCCTGTTCGTGGTGATGATGCTCGATATCAACCTGGACAAGCTGCGCGAAGGCTTCTGGGGATACTTCCCGCTGGCTGCCACCATCGGCGTGATCATTGTGCTGGAGATGGCCGCGGTCCTGCTGCGCAGCTTCTGGGTGTCCGAATCGCAGGTGCCGGCCGCCTCCGACACGCTGGGTCAAACCAAGCCGCTGGGCAAGCTGATCTTCACCGAATACGTGTACGCCTTCGAAATCGCCGCCGTGATCCTGCTGGTGGCCATCGTTGCCGCAGTGGCACTGACCCTGCGCAAGCGCAAGGACAGCAAGTACTTCGACCCGGCCCAGGCGGTCAAGGTCAAGGCATCGGACCGCGTGCGTCTGGTCAGCATGCCTGCCGAATCCACCCGCAACGCGTCGGCCACCGATGCCGCCGTCGTGGCCGACAAGCCGGCCGCCGGTCAACAATCTTAAGAAGGGCGAACAAGAATCATGGCAATCACGCTCTCCCACTACCTGATCATCGGCGCGATCCTGTTCGCGATCTCGATCGTCGGTATTTTCCTGAACCGCAAGAACATCATCGTGCTGCTGATGGCGATCGAGCTGATGCTGCTGGCGGTCAACATGAACTTCATTGCTTTCTCGCATTACCTCGGTGACGCGGGCGGACAGATCTTCGTGTTCTTCATCCTGACCGTGGCCGCGGCTGAGTCCGCGATCGGTCTGGCGATTCTGGTGGTGCTGTTCCGTAACCTGGATACCATCAACGTGGAAGACCTCGATAGCCTCAAGGGCTGAGTCGGCATCCGCAGCATCCTGTTTTTGCGTTCTGGTTTGGATTTCATTTAAAGATGGGAGGCCCCCTTGCAGCAGATGGTGCAAGCGGGGCAGCCAATAAGCGATAAGGTTCATCATGGCTGGGCAACTTAACCCACATCTTCTTCTTGCTGTACCCCTGGCGCCGCTGGCAGGCTCGGCCATCGCCGGTCTGCTGGGTACCAAATTCTTCGGCAACGTGGTTGGCCGCAAGGTGTCGCACACCGTGACCATCCTTGGCGTGCTGATCGCCGCCATCATCTCGATCCAGACCCTGCTCGCAGTGCTGGATGGCGCCACCTACAACGGTACGCTGTACAACTGGATGACGGTGGCAGGTCTCAAGCTGGAGATCGGCTTCATGGTCGACAGCCTGACCGCGATGATGATGTGCGTGGTGACCTTCGTGTCCCTGATGGTCCACATCTACACCATCGGCTACATGGCCGAGGATGAGGGCTACAACCGCTTCTTCTCCTACATCTCGCTGTTCACCTTCTCCATGCTCATGCTGGTCATGAGCAACAACTTCCTGCAACTGTTCTTCGGTTGGGAAGCGGTGGGTCTGGTGTCCTACCTGCTGATCGGTTTCTGGTACACCCGTCCGACCGCCATCAAGGCCAACATGAAGGCCTTCCTGGTCAACCGTGTCGGTGACTTCGGCTTCATCCTGGGTATCGGCCTGCTGCTGGCCTACGCCGGTTCGATGAACTACAACGAAGTCTTCGCCAAGCGCGCCGAACTGGCCACGCTGACCCTGCCGGGTACCGACTGGATGCTGCTGACCGTGGCCTGCATCTGCCTGTTCGTGGGTGCGATGGGTAAATCGGCGCAGTTCCCGCTGCACGTCTGGCTGCCGGACTCGATGGAAGGTCCGACCCCGATTTCCGCGCTGATTCACGCTGCGACCATGGTGACGGCCGGTATCTTCATGGTGACCCGCATGTCGCCGCTGTTCGAACTGTCCGATACCGCACTGTCCTTCATCCTCGTGATCGGAGCCATCACGGCGCTGTTCATGGGCTTCCTGGGCACCATGCAGAATGACATCAAGCGCGTCGTGGCCTATTCCACGCTGTCGCAGCTGGGTTACATGACGGTCGCACTGGGTGCGTCGGCCTACTCGGTGGCCGTGTTCCACCTGATGACCCACGCCTTCTTCAAGGCGCTGCTGTTCCTGGGTGCGGGTTCGGTCATCATCGGCATGCACCACGATCAGGACATGCGCAACATGGGCGGCCTGCGCAAGTACATGCCCATCACCTGGATCACCTCGCTGCTGGGTTCGCTGGCCCTGATCGGTACCCCGTTCTTCTCCGGCTTCTACTCCAAGGATTCGATCATCGAAGCCGCAGCCGAGTCGCACCTGCCGGGTTCGGGCTTCGCCTATTTCGCCGTGCTGGCCAGCGTGTTCGTGACCGCCTTCTACTCGTTCCGCATGTACTTCATGGTCTTCCATGGCAAGGAACGTTTCGGCCAGGCCCATGCACATGACGAGCATCACGCACCGGCTGCCGCCCACGGCGTGCACGACGACCACGCGCATGATGCCCATGACGATCATGGCCACGATGAACATCACCATGGTCTGGCTCCTGGACAGAAGCCGCACGAGTCGCCGCTGGTGGTGACCCTGCCGCTGATCCTGCTGGCCATCCCCTCGGTCATCGTCGGTTTCTTCGCGATCTCGCCGATGCTGTATGGCGATTTCTTCAAGGGCGTGATCTTCTTCGGTGAAAACCACAAGGTCATGGAAGAGCTGGCCCACGAATACCACGGTCCGGTGGCCATGGTGATGCATGCCTTCACCAGCGCGCCGCTGTGGCTGGCCATTGCAGGTGTGGTCGTGGCCTACTACTGCTACATGATCAACCCGCGCGTTCCGGCCTGGTTCAAGGAAAAGTTCAGCATCATCTACACCATCCTGGACAACAAGTACTACATGGACAAGTTCAACGAAGTCGTCTTCGCTGGCGGTGCCCGCCTGCTGGGTAGCGGCCTGTCCACCGTGGGCGACCGCGGCCTGATCGACGGCCTGTTCGTCAACGGCAGCGCCAAGGTTGTTGGCTGGTTCTCGAAATTCACGCGTCTCTGGCAGTCCGGTTACATCTATCACTATGCATTCGTGATGATCATCGGGGTGCTGGGTTTCCTGGTGTGGTTCATGCCGTTCCCGTTCGCCAAATAAGCTGTCCGAGTAAATAACAACCATGATGCAGTCAACATTTCCCATCTTGAGCCTTGCGATCTGGGTACCGATCGTCTTCGGCATCCTCGTCCTGGCACTGGGCCGCGACAGCAATCCGGCGCTCAGCCGCTGGCTGGCGCTGTTCGGTTCGCTGGTCGGCCTGGTCGTTACTTTCCCTCTGATCCAGCATTTCGATCCGCTGGCGCACGGTTACCAGTTCGTCGAAAAGACGCCCTGGATCGACCGCTTCAACATCAGCTACTTCCTCGGACTGGACGGCATCTCGCTGTGGTTCGTACCGCTGACCGCCTTCATCACGGTCATCGTGGTGCTGGCCGGCTGGGTGGTGATCCAGAAGCGTGTCGCTCAGTACATGGGCGCCTTCCTGATCCTCTCGGGCATCATGGTCGGCGTCTTCTCGTCGCTGGATGCGATGCTGTTCTACGCCTTCTTCGAAGCGACCCTGATCCCGATGTTCATCATCGTGGGCGTCTGGGGCGGTGACAACCGCGTGTATGCAGCCTTCAAGCTGTTCCTGTACACGCTGCTGGGTTCGCTCCTGATGCTGATCGCGCTGATCTACCTGTACTACGTGTCCGGTGGCAGCTTCGAGATCCCGACCTGGCATCAGGTGCCGCTGTCGATGCTGGAGCAGAAGATCCTGTTCTTCGCCTTCCTGGCCGCCTTCGCCGTGAAGGTGCCGATGTGGCCGGTGCACACCTGGCTGCCGGATGCCCACGTGCAGGCGCCGACTGGCGGCTCCATCGTGCTGGCGGCGATCATGCTGAAGCTGGGCGCCTACGGTTTCCTGCGCTTCTCGCTGCCGATCCTGCCTGACGCCAGCCATGCGCTGTCCGGCTTCATGATCTTCCTGTCGCTGGTGGCCGTGATCTACATCGGTCTGGTGGCACTGGTGCAGCAGGACATGAAGAAACTGGTGGCCTATTCGTCGATCGCCCACATGGGCTTCGTTACCCTGGGCTTCTTCATGTTCAACGACATGGCAGTGCAGGGCGGCATCGTGCAGATGATCTCGCACGGTTTCGTCTCCGGCGCCATGTTCATGTGTATCGGCGTGCTGTACGACCAGATGCATACCCGCGAGATTTCGCAGTACGGTGGTGTGGTCAACAAGATGCCGCGCTTCGCCTTCTTCTTCATCCTGTTCTCGCTGGCCAACTGCGGCCTGCCGGCCACCTCCGGTTTCGTCGGCGAATTCATGGTGATTCTGGGTGCGGTGAAGTTCAACTTCTGGATCGGCCTGCTGGCGGCAACCGCCCTGATCCTGGGTGCGGCCTACTCGCTGTGGCTGGCCAAGCGCGTCATCTTCGGCGCCGTGACCAACCACCACGTGGCCGAGCTGGTCGATGTGAATGCCCGCGAGTTCTTCATCCTGGGTCTGCTGGCCATCGCTACCCTGGTCATGGGTATCTATCCCGGCATCATCACCGACAGCATCCAGACTTCGGTGACCGACCTGTTGAAGCACGTGGCGGTCTCCAAGATCAACTGATCTGCGCAACAAAGATGTGAAGGGCGGGGCGCTTGCGTCCCGCCAGCCAGAAAGCTGGGCAACAACGAGTAACGAGACGAGCCGGTGTGACATTGCCGGTCGGGCGGCGCGACCGGAAGTCGCGACACAAGCGGGCGAACACAAGCGGTAGTAACTAAATGAATAACATGAATCTGATCCCTGTCTATCCGGAAATATTTCTGCTGATCGCGACTTCCGCGATCCTGCTGATCGATATGTTCCTGCCGGAAAGCAAGCGCGTCATCACCTATCTTCTGTCCCTGGCGGCGCTGGTGGTGTGCGCGGTATTGACCTTTGTCGATCTCAACAGCGGCGCGACGGTCTACACGTTCAACAACATGTTCGTGTCCGATCCGCTGGCCAATCTGTTGAAGCTGTTCACCTACCTGGGTGTGGGTGTGACGCTGATCTACTCGCGCCAGTACAACACTGCGCGCGGCATCACCGGTGGCATGCTGGGCGGCGAATACTACGCCCTGGCGCTGTTTGCCCTGCTGGGCCAGATGGTCATGATTTCCGGCAACAGCTTCCTGTCCATCTACCTGGGCCTGGAACTGATGTCGCTGTCGCTGTACGCGCTGGTGGCCCTGCGTCGTGACCACGCCGCTTCCACCGAAGCCGGCATGAAGTATTTCATCCTGGGCGCGCTGGCTTCCGGCTTCCTGCTGTACGGCATGTCCATGCTGTATGGTGCGACCGGTGGCGCGCTGGAATTGAACGAAGTGTTCCGTGCCATCGTCTCCGGTACCGTTGACCGTACTCCGCTGGTGTTCGGCATCGTGTTCGTGGTGGCTGGCCTGGCCTTCAAGCTGGGTGCCGTTCCCTTCCACATGTGGGTGCCGGACGTCTACCAGGGTTCGCCGACTCCCGTGACCCTGCTGCTGGGTGCCGCTCCCAAGCTGGCCACTTTCGCCATCACCTTCCGTCTGCTGGTCGAAGGCATGCTGCCGCTGGCCGTGGACTGGCAACAGATGCTGATGGTGCTGGCCGTGCTGTCCATCATCCTGGGTAACGTCACCGCCATCGCGCAGACCAACATCAAGCGCATGCTGGCCTACTCGACCATTTCGCACATGGGCTTCATGCTGTTGGGCATGATGTCCGGCGTGGTCGATGGCAACCTGTTCTCGGCCGTGAACGCCTACAGCTCGTCGCTGTTCTATGCGGTGACCTATGTGATTACCACGCTCGGTTCCTTCGGCGTGATCATCCTGCTGTCGCGCTCTGGTTTCGAGGCCGACACCCTGGAAGACTTCAAGGGTCTGAACCAGCGCAGCCCCTGGTTTGCTGCCGTGATGATGATCATGATGTTCTCGCTGGCCGGTATTCCTCCGCTGGTGGGCTTCTATGCCAAGCTGTCCGTGCTGCAGGCCGCCATGGCCACCGGCCAGATCTGGCTGCCGGTGCTGGCCGTGATCTTCTCGCTGATCGGTGCCTTCTACTACATCCGTGTGGTCAAGGTCATGTACTTCGATGAGCCGACCGATACCGCCAAGATCGTCGCCACACCGGAAATGCGCGTGGTGCTGAGCTTGAACGGTATCGCTGCCCTGGCCATCGGCCTGTGGCCGGGTCACCTGATGGATGCCTGCACCAATGCCATCGTCAGCACGCTGGCGACCTTCCTCAGCAAGGTCGTTGCGTAAGGAAGCAGGGAAATGAACGTTTCCCTGTTCAGCTGGATCGTGATCCTGTTGGCCGCCTTCGCGGCCAATTTGCCTTTCTTCAACCAGCAATTGTTCGGCCTCATCCCGCTCAAGCGCGACGCCGCCTGGGTCAAGCCGGTCTGGGTGCGGCTGATTGAACTGCTGGTGCTGTATTTCGGCGTGGGCGTCGTGGCACATTTCCTGGAAGCGGGTATCGGCAACGTCTTTTCGCAGGGCTGGGAATTCTATGCCATCACCGGCTGTCTGTTCCTGGTATTGGCCTATCCCGGTTACGTGATGCGCTACCTGCGCAAGCAGCACGCCTGAACCTGCCAGCAAGAGGCGCCGATCCTGGATCGGCGCCTTTTTTACATCGGAGCCGCCATCCTCGTCCGGCAGCCAATCCCCATTTCATTCCACCACTTTCACACCACGCTCACATCATGGACGCCCATCTCAAAGAGACGCAGAAAGACAGCCACCGGGTCTACGAAGGTCATTTCCTCAAGGTTCAGAAGGACACCATCGTGCTGCCCGATGGCAAGGAAAGCACGCGCGAATACATCAAGCATCCCGGCGCCGTGACGGTGCTGCCCTTGTTCGACGACGGCAGCGTGCTGATGGAGCGCCAGTTCCGTTATCCGCTGGATCGCGTCTTCATCGAGGTGCCGGCGGGGAAGATCGATCCGGGCGAAGATACGCTGGAGTGTGCCAAGCGCGAGCTCAAGGAAGAGACCGGCTATACGGCTACCGAGTGGCAGTACGTCTGCACCATTCACAATGCCATCGCCTATTCTGACGAACATCTGGTGCTCTACCTGGCACGTGGACTGAAGGAAGGGGAGCGCGAGCTGGATGAGGGCGAGTTCCTGGATGTCTACAAGGCGCCGCTTGCCGATTTGCTGGAACAGGTGCGCAACGGCCAGATTACCGACGTCAAGACTGTCATCGGGCTGTTCTGGCTGGAGAAGATCGTCAACGGTAGCTGGACGCCGCCGCAACGCCCGGCTGGCGTCTGACGACGGCAACATGCAAAAAGCCGCATCCGAGGATGCGGCTTTTGTCCTGATGGGGCAGGGTGCTTACATGCCCGAGTAGTTCGGCCCGCCGCCGCCTTCAGGCGTGACCCAGACGATGTTCTGGGTCGGGTCCTTGATATCGCAGGTCTTGCAGTGCACGCAGTTCTGGGCGTTGATCTGCAGGCGGTCGGTGTTGTCTTCGTTCTTGACGAATTCATAGACACCTGCCGGGCAGTAGCGTGCTTCCGGGCCGGCGTACTTGGCCAGGTTGATCTGGACCGGCACGGCCTTGTCCTTCAGCGTCAGGTGCGCGGGCTGGTCTTCACCATGGTTGGTATTGGAGATGAAGACCGATGACAGGCGATCGAAGGTCAGCTTGCCATCCGGCTTGGGATAGGCGATCGGCGCAAAGTCGGCGGCCGGGCGCAGGCATTCGTGGTCGGCATGCGTGTGGCGCAGGGTCCAGGGGGCCTTGCCACCGAACAGTACCTGATCGATGCCCACCAGCAGCGTGCCGGCCACCAGGCCCTTGCTCATCGAGGGCTTGAAGTTGCGGGCCTTGTGCAGTTCTTCCTTCAGCCAGGAGGCCTCGAAAGCGGCCGGGTAGGCCGACAGCTCGTCGGACTGGCGATTCTCACCCAGGGCATTGAATGCCGCATCCGCTGCCAGCATGCCACTCTTGATCGCCGCATGGCTGCCCTTGATGCGCGAGGCATTGAGGAAGCCGGCATCGCAACCCAGCAGCGCACCACCGGGGAACACCAGCTTGGGCAAGGATTGCACGCCGCCGGCGGTGATCGCGCGGGCGCCGTAGGAGAGGCGTTTGCCACCTTCGAAGAACTTGCGGATTTCCGGATGGGTCTTGTAGCG
>NZ_JABXGI010000027.1:0-48320 GCF_022627865.1 Herbaspirillum sp. C7C2 | reverse complement strand
CCAACCCTGACGCGCGCCTTGCCACCACGCCTTCTGGCGCCAACGCATCTCGCAGATTAAATGTGAACAGGCCCTAATCCCACTTTTCCCGTCCCGGCTTATTTCATCAGGATTTGCAACTGCTCCAATGCCCCGTTGACATGTTCGATCTCATTGGTCTGATTGTGGGCGGAGACGCTGATCGTCTCGATGATTTCGCTGATGTTGTTGATCGACTCGACGATGGTGCTCATGGTCTTCCCCGCGTTCGTGACCAGGTCAGATCCTTCCCGGGCCTCGTTGACCGATTCACCGATCAGGGTCTTGATCTCACTGGCCGAGGCCGCCGTGCGTTGTGCCAGGCTGCGCACTTCGCTGGCAACCACGGCAAATCCTCGCCCGTGCTCGCCGGCTCGCGCAGCCTCGACTGCCGCATTCAGGGCAAGCAGATTTGTGCGGAAGGTGATCTCGTCGATCACGGCGATGATCTCGGTAATCTTTGCCGCGCTGGCATTGATTGCGCTCATCTTATGAACGACTTCATTCATGACCTCGCCCCCTTGCACAACGACGGAGGAGGTCGCCTTGACGAGATTGTTCGCCTTCTGCGCACTGCTCGATCCCTCACTGAGCGCGCCGGTCAGGCCCTTCACCGCTGCCTGCAGAGTCTGGGTGGCCTGTGTCTGGATGGTGACGTTGGTCGCATATTTGACGATCTTGAAGACGCGGCCATTCATGTCAAAGATGGGGTTGTAGTTCGCCTGTAGCCACAAGGGATCGCCATTTTTCTTGACGCGGCGATACAGCCCTGCATCAGCTTGCCCCATGCCCAGGCGATGCCAGAAATCCTTGTATTGAGGAGATGCGCGCTCGGTCTGCTCGACGAAGATGGAATGATGCTTGCCCTGGATTTCAGCAAGTGTATAGCCCACCGCCTGCAGGAAGTTGTCGTTGGCGTGGAGTATGTTTCCTGCGACATCAAACTGGATCACGGCGCGGACCTTGTTGATCGCCTTGATCTGGCCCGAGAAGTCGGCCACCTGTAGCTGCTGTTGCGTGACGTCGCGCGCATATTTGACGATCTTGAAGGGCCGTCCCCAAGCATCCATGATGGGATTGTAGGTGGCCTGAATCCAGACCTCGGCACCCGATTTCGTGATGCGACGATAGAGACTCTGTTCAAATTCGCCACGCGCGAGCTTTTCCCAGAATTTTGCGTACGCCGGCGTATTGCGTTCTTCCTCTGCCACGAAAATGCGATGGTGCTGGCCTTTGATCTCGACGAGCGAGTAGCCCATCAGATCGAGGAAATTTCTGTTGGCCTTGATGATTTTTCCGTCGAGGCTGAACTCAATGACGGCCAGCGCCTTGTCAATGGCGGCGAGCTGCCCCAGCGTATCGGCTTTCTTCTTGCTGAGACGAGATAGGAATCGGAAAGAATCAAGG
The DNA here is from genome assembly GCF_022627865.1 of Herbaspirillum sp. C7C2. Classification (NCBI taxonomy): domain Bacteria; kingdom Pseudomonadati; phylum Pseudomonadota; class Betaproteobacteria; order Burkholderiales; family Oxalobacteraceae; genus Herbaspirillum; species Herbaspirillum sp. C7C2. The sequence goes on along the minus strand of NZ_JABXGI010000027.1, from coordinate 46,895 downwards.
AATGTCATGGCAAAGGGCTTACATGGTTGGTTTTTGTCATGCGCACTGGCAAGGCTGGCGTCCCCCTCCTGAGAGGGATTTTCCTGCGCGCGACGCAGCGTCTGCGTCATTGGCCCTAGTGTATGAATCTTCAGCAACGCGTCCATCGGAGATTTCCTGATGGGCTTGTCTGGAGGATTGGAATGTTTTTGCTGCGGGGAGGGGGCAGGACACAACTTGAGCTTATTCGCGAGAGCCCGCAGGCATATCGACTGCCACGGTCGCGACGCCCAAAAGAAACGCCCCGCGACAGGGCGCGGGGCGTTAAAGCGGGTATGTCTTGCGGTCAGTCGTGGATGTTGTTGTGCACGGTTTCCTTGACGAACAGCAGGCCGATCACGAAGGTGATCATGGCGATCACGATCGGGTACCACAGGCCGTAGTAGATGTCGCCCTTGAAGGCCACCAGCGCGAAGGAGGTGGTCGGCAGCAGGCCGCCAAACCAGCCGTTACCGATGTGGTAGGGCATGGACATGGAGGTGTAGCGGATGCGGGTCGGGAACATTTCCACCAGGGCGGCGGCGATCGGGCCGTAGACCATGGTCACGTACAGCACCAGGATGAACAGCAGCAGCAGGACCATGGGCTTGTTGATCTGCTCCGGATCAGCCTTGCTCGGATAGCCGGCAGCCTTGATGTCGTCAGCCAGTTCCTTGGACAGTTGCTTGTCCTTGGCGGCCGCATCTTCCTTGGACAGGCCGTTGGCCTCATAGGAGGTGATGACGCGATCGCCGATCTTGACGGTGGCCACCGAGCCCGGTGCGCCTGCCACGTTCTGGTAGTTCACCGAAGCGGCCGACAGCTTGGCCTTCACGATGTCGCAGGACGAGGTGAACTTCTTGGTACCGGTCGGGTTGAACTGGAACTGGCAGCTGGCCGGGTCGGCGGTCACGATCACCGGCGACTTTTGCAGAGCCGATTCCAGCGCCGGGTTGGCGAAGTGGGTCAGGCCGTTGAAGATCGGGAAGTAGGTGACGGCGGCGATCAGGCAACCACCCAGGATGATGGGCTTGCGGCCGATCTTGTCCGACAGCGAACCGAAGAACAGGAAGAAGGGCGTCGCCAGCAGCAGGGCGGCAGCGATCAGGATGTTGGCGGTGGGACCATCGACCTTCAGGGTCTGGGTCAGGAAGAACAGGGCATAGAACTGACCCGTGTACCACACCACGGCCTGGCCGGCGGTCAGGCCCACCAGCGCCAGGATGACCAGCTTCAGGTTCTTCCACTGGCCGAAGGCTTCGGTCAGCGGAGCCTTGGAGGTCTTGCCTTCAGCCTTCATCTTCAGGAAGGCGGGCGACTCGTTCATGGACATGCGGATCCACACAGAGATAGCCAGCAGCAGGATGGAGACCAGGAAGGGAATGCGCCAGCCCCAGTCGGCGAAGGCGGCTTCACCCACCGCAGTACGCACGCCCAGGATCACCAGCAGCGACAGGAACAGGCCCATCGTGGCGGTGGTCTGGATCCAGGCGGTGAAGGCGCCGCGACGACCTTCCGGCGCGTGTTCGGCCACGTAGGTAGCCGCACCGCCATACTCGCCGCCCAGTGCCAGGCCCTGCAGGATGCGCAGGATGATCAGGATGATCGGGGCGGTGATGCCGATGGAGTTGTAGTTGGGCAGCACGCCGACGATGAAGGTCGATGCGCCCATGATCAGGATGGTCACCAGGAAGGTGTACTTGCGACCTACCAGGTCACCCAGGCGGCCGAACACCAGCGCGCCGAAGGGGCGCACGATGAAGCCGGCGGCAAAGGCCAGCAGCGCAAAGATGAAGGCAGTGTTGGGATCGGTGCCGGCGAAGAACTGCTTGGCGATGATGGCCGCGAGCGAGCCGTAGAGGTAGAAGTCATACCATTCGAAAACGGTGCCTAGCGACGAGGCGAAGATGACTTTCTTCTCCTCCGGTGTGATGCCGCGCGCAGTCGTGTTGACTGATGCTGTGGTCATGTTTGTCTCCTTGGTTTTAATTGATATTGCTACTGCATGGATGCCTGCGGTACCCGGGGTACGGACCCTGCGATGCAACAGGTGCAACAGATGCAACAGATGGTCGAATGGGGCGTTATGCAAGAACGCACCGGAGACAGCATGAAGATTCCTCCCTCGCCTTCCCCGTCAGACACAAACCGCGATATTGGCTTCGCATTGCTTGCGTAAGGACCCACTTGTCCATGCCGGGAGTGTGCGACGTCAAACTTACGCAAGACTTGCTTCAAACTTACACAAGCTTACAGCGCAGGACGGCGATTTCAGGTTGCGCTGCAGCAGGCAAAGTGGCCTCTGGCAAGGCTTTGCAGGGCGGGGAGTGGCTATTGCGATGCAGCGACGATGTCAGGGGGCTCGCATCTGTCCAGGCAAGGAGTGAAGTTTTTTCTGTCAGGAACAGGCAGAAAAACCTGAAGCGGACGTCAGGGCAGGTGTAGCGGGAAGGGAAGCGGACGAGAACGCGGGGAAGGATAGCGGGCCGGTCGAAGACCGGTGGCGCGGCAGCGAAGCCGCCGCGCCGGAGAGGGATGCCGAGGGTAAAACGATCAGGCCAGCGCCGTCGCCGGTGCCGGCTGGGCAGTGGGCGTAGGCAGGCTGTCACCTTCCAGCAAAGCCTTGACCACGCGCTCGCCCAGGCCCAGGCCCACGCTCATGCCGATGCCGGTGTGCATCAGTACCACCGAGGTGTGGGCATCGATGGGCAGGGCGGAGAACGGTCCCGGGCCCTTGCTGCCGTAGACGCCTTGCCAGCGCTCGAGCACCTTGACCCGGGTGGCGAGGGTGTGTTCCACCAGGCCCAGCATCAGTTCATCGACCTCTTCGCTGTTGAAGGGCGGCGAATCGCTGCCGTAGTGGTGCGAATCGCCCACGATCAGTTCCTGGTACGGCGTGGGGCTGACCAGCAGGTGGATGCCGTGCTTGTTGAGCAGGGGCGCATTGGCCTCGATCTCGGCATGCACGGCGCGCGCGGTCGGCAGGTCCGAGAAGGCGCCATAGTGGGTGCAGGACAGCCCGGTCAACACCGCATGGGTCAGTGGCAGCGGCTCTTCGGTCTTCAGGCGCAGCATCTGCAGGCGGCACTGTTTCAGGTTCATCGGCTGCAGGCGATCGGCGAACAGGGTCAGGTAGTCGTGACCCGAACAGACCACCACGCGCTCGGCGCGGAATTCGCCGGCCGTGGTGGACAGGCGGCCATCGGCGGTGCCATGCACCAGGGTATTGAAGCGGAAATGCACGCCCTGCGAGTGCAGGTAGGCCACCAGCGCCGGCATCGCCTCGCGGGAATACAGTTGCAGGTCTTCGGTGCCATGCAGGGCCGAACGGTGATGGCGGAAGCGGCCGTTGTAGAGGGCGTTGAGCTTGTCGCCTTCCAGCAGCGAGGCGCGGTAGTCGTACTGGCGGGCGCGCACCATCATGAATTCCTGCAGCACATCGTGCTCGGCCTCGCTGCGGGCAAACAGCAGGGTGCCGGCTTCGCGGGCGCTGAAGTGGGCGCGCGCGGCCAGGTGCAGCCAGATGGCGCGGCTTTCACGTGCCAGGTCGAGCATGATGCCGGGCGGCTGGCCGGTCACCAGGCCCATGCCGAAATTGCGCACGGAAGCGCCCAGCGGGGTGCCGGTACGTTCGAACACGGCCACCTTGAGACCGCGCTTGACGGCCGCATAGGCATGCGCCAGGCCGAGGATGCCGGACCCGACCACGGCCAGGTCGAAGTGTTGCGGATCGTGTTCTGAGGGGGATTGCGTCATGGGAATGCTCCATCGGATACGGTTGCGAGATGTGGTGCTGCCTGTTGTGGACGGACGCTCTGTCGGCGTCCTGTGGTCCTCTCCACGCGCCGTCGCAGGTGGGCTGCGACGGCGTGCTGCCTAGGCGGGCCTCAATGCTTGGGGCCTGCCTGCGGCGTGCTTGTTACAGCGTGCTTATTGCTTCTTCTCGGACTTGCTTTCGTAGCGCTTGCTCCACTCGGTCAGGATGCGATCACGGTTGGTGCTGGCCCAGGTGAAGTCGTTCTTGATCAGGCGCTTTTCGTAGTCGGCCGGCAGCAGTTCGTCCGGCTTGGCCACGCCCGGGATGGCGACCACGGCGAAGTTCTTTTCGTACAGCGCCATGGCGTCCTTGCTGGCGGAGAAATCGGCCAGCTTCTTGGCTGCTTCGAGGTGCTTGCTGCCCTTGACGATGGCGGTAGCTTCGATGTCCCAGCCCAGGCCTTCGGCCGGCAGGATCACGTCGATGGGCGCGCCTTCCTTCTTGGTCTTCACGGCGCGGTACTCAAAGGCGATACCGATCGGGAATTCACCGGTGGCCGCCTGCTTGCAGGGCTTGGAGCCGGAGTGGGTGTACTGGCCGATGTTCTTGTGCAGGGCGTCCATGTAGGCCCAGCCCTTGTCTTCGCCCATCATCTGCAGCCAGGCCGAGACGTCCAGGTAACCGGTACCGGAAGAGGCCGGATTGGGCATGACGATCTTGCCGGCATAGACCGGCTTGGTCAGGTCGGCCCAGGAAGTCGGCTTGGGCAGACCTTGCTTCTGCGCCTCCACGGTGTTGAAGCAGATGGCCGAGGCCCACACGTCCATGCCGACCCAGGCCGGCGGATTGGCGGCGCTGCGGTACTTGCCGTCGATGGCCGACAGGCCTTGCGGTGCGTACGGGGTCAGCATGCCTTCCTTGTCCAGCAGGGCCAGGCTGGTGGCGGCCAGGCCCCAGATCACGTCGGCCTGCGGGTTGGCCTTTTCAGCCAGCAGCTTGGCGGTGACGATGCCGGTGGAGTCGCGTACCCACTTGATTTCGATGTCCGGATTGGCCTTCTGGAAGGCGGCCTGGTAGGCCTTGATCTGGTCGGCTTCGAGGGCGGTGTAGACGGTCAGCGTGGTGGCCGCGTGCACGGCTGGTGCCGCCAACAGCATGCCGGCGCCGATCACCGATGCGAGCAGGGAAAATAGCTTGGTTTTTTTCATGATGGCCTTCGTCTGTGAATGGCTAGGTTGAAAAAGCGTCGGAAACGCGAGGGTAAAAAAGTGCGAGGGTAAAAGCGGACAAGGGGAGAAACCCGGTCAGTGGGCGCGTCCACGACGCCAGGCCTGGGCACGCGCCAGCCAGCGGCTGCCGGCCAGGTGCATCAGCAGCGCGGCGGCGGCCGAGGTCAGCAGGATCAGGGTGGACATGGCGGCGGCCGGGCCGACATCGCCGGCATCATCCATGTTCAGCACCGCCACCGAGGCCAGTACGGTGTCCGGGCGGTACAGGAAGATCACCGCCGAGACCGTGGTCATCGAGGAGACGAACAGGTAGCGGAAGATCTCCAGCATCTGCGGCAGGCACAGCGGCACGGTGACCCGGATAAAGGTCTTCAGCAGCGGTACCTTCAGCGACAGCGAGGCGGCCTCGAATTCCGGATCGAGCTGCTTGAGGGCGGTGACGGCCGTGAGGTGGGCCGTGGTGTAGAAGTGCACGATGGAGCAGAGCACCAGCAAGCTCATCGTCCCGTACATGAAGTTGAAGGGATTGGCCGGATGGTTGAAGAACAGCAGGCTGCCCAGGCCCAGCACCAGTCCCGGCACCGCCATCGGCAGGAAGCACAGCATGCGCAGCAGCGCGGACAGCGGCGCCTGGCCCCGGGTCTTTTCCATCAGCCAGGCGCCGCTGAAGATCACCACGGTGCCGACCACGCTGGTGCCGCAGGCCAGTTTCAGGCTGTTGAAATAGGCCAGCCAGCCACCGCCATCCATGTTGTCGAAGTCATAGTGCTGCAGCGTCAGTTGCAGGTTGTAGGGCCACAGCTTGACCAGCGAGGCGCCCATGGCCACCACGATCATCATCAGGATGGCGGCGGCGATCAAGACTACTGCCAGCAGGTTCACGCCGTCACGCCGCCAGTCGGGGCGGGGCACATAGACTTCCGAGCGGCTGCTCATGTTGGCGCGCTGGCGGCGCTGCAGCCAGCCGTCCAGGGCGAAGGTCAGCAGGGCCGGCACCAGCAGCAGCAAGCCGATCAGCGCACCGCGCCCGAACTGCTGCTGGCCGACCACCGCCTTGTAGGCTTCCACCGCCAGCACGCTGTAGGCGCCGCCGGTGATCTTGGGCACGCCGAAGTCGGTGATGGTGAGCGTGAAGACCAGACACAGCGCGCCGAAGATGCCATAGCGCGTGGCCGGCAGGGTGACCGTGCGGAAGATGCGCCAGCGCGAGGCGCCCATGGCATGGGCGGCGTCGTAGAGGCGTCCGTCGGCCTGCGACAGGGCCGACAGGAGAATCATCATGGCATGCGGGAAGGTGTAGAACACTTCACCCAGCAGGATGCCCCAGAAGCCATAGATGCTGCCGTCCATCCATTCCTTGAACAGGCCCTGGTTGCCAAACAGGTAGATCAGCGCGATGCCCGGCAGCAGCGACGGTGCCAGCAGCGGCAACAGGCCGATCCCGCGCCACAGGCCCTTGAAGGGGATGCCCGTACGCTGCAGGGCATAGGCGAAGACATAGGCCAGCGGCACCGTGACCACGGCGGTCATGGCCGAGACCCAGAGGCTGCGCCCCAGCATGGGCAGGAAATTGATGTTGGCGAAGAGTGCCATCAGCGGCGCCGCACCGGCCCAACTGCCATCGGGCTGCAGCACCGCCTGCGCCAGGATGAACAACAACGGTCCACCCAGGCCGACCAGCAGCACCACCAGCAACAGCCACTTGAAGCCGGCCAGCAGGCCCTGGCTGCGATCGACCGTGCTCATGCGCAGGGCCGGGGCAGGCTGCACGGATGGTTCGATCGCCATGGCGGACGAAGAAAGGGAGGAGGGCAGGCTCATCGCAGATTCAGGCAAACACCTGCAGGGCCTGGCGCGGCAGGGCCACCCACAGGCCGTCGTTGGCGGGCAGGGCGGCCAGGCGTTCATGGGCCTGGTCGCTGACATCGGCCAGCAGGGTCTGGCCGGGCAGCGCGTCGGCCGCCAGTGCCAGGCGGTAGCGGTTACCCAGGTAGATGCGGTCGGTCACCCGCGCCTGGAAACGGTTGGCGGTGGCGTCGGTGGCGAACAGTTCGACCGATTCCGGACGGCAGAACAGGCGGCCGCTGGGCAGTTCGGCTTCCTCGGCCTGGATTTCCAGGCGCAGCGCTCCCACCGCGACCTGCGAGCCGGAGATGCGGGTAAAGGGCAACCAGTTGGCATGGCCGATGAAGTCGGCCACGAAGGGCGTGGCCGGGCGCCGGTAGATCTCGGCCGGCGTGCCGAACTGTTCGATGCGACCGTGCTGCATCACGGCGATGCGGTCGGCCATGACCATGGCTTCTTCCTGATCGTGGGTGACCATCAGGGTGGTGATGCCGAACTGCTTTTGCAGGCGGCGGATTTCCAGTTGCAGGTGTTCGCGTACCTGGGCATCCAGGGCCGACAGCGGTTCGTCCAGCAGCAGCAGGGACGGCGACGGCGCCAGTGCGCGGGCCAGTGCCACGCGCTGTTGCTGCCCGCCGGAGAGCTGGCCGGGATACTTGGCCTGGCTGCCGCCCAGGCCGACCATGTCCAGCATGGCCGCGACCCGATCCCGGCGTGCATCACGCTTCATGCCGGTGAGGCCGTAGGCGACGTTATCGGCCACGGTCAGGTTGGGAAACAGGGCATAGGACTGGAACAGGATGCCGTAATCGCGCGCCTGGGGCGGCAAGTGGGAGATATCGCGCCCGCCGGCGTGGAGCTGGCCGGCGTCCTGGCGTTCCAGCCCGGCGATGGTGCGCAGCAGGGTGGTCTTGCCGCATCCGGACGGCCCCAGCAGGCAGACCATCTCGCCGCGACGCACTTCCAGCGATACCCGATCCAGCGCGGTGAAGGCGCCAAAGCGCTTTTCGATGCCCTGCACGGTCAGGAAACCGGTCTCGCTGTGTTCCTGCGGGTCCTGGCAGGGCGGCAGCGCAAGCGCGGCGGAAGAAGGATTGTGCATCATCTCGGAAGTGGTCTCGCTAGCTCGCGTTGTTGCCCAAACGCAGCGCCCGTGCGGAGTTGCGGGGCGCAGCCGGGGGTGGAAAGCATGCGGATGGTACGGTGAAAATATGACTGCTGGATGACACCCCCTGCTGCAATAGCGGACCAGAATCCTTGCTATAGATTGAAGCTATGGATGCCCGCCCAGACTCCCGGGAGCAGGGAATCGGCACGGCGATTTGCGGTCCAATCCTTCATTGACGAGCGGCATTGAGTGAATCAAGAACGTTCATCTGAGAGGAGACCAGAATGAATACATGCACCAGGCCGACGCGGCTGTCGACCTCGCCGCGCCAGTTGGTCAGGCGATTGGCCATCTCGGGCGTGGGCGTGGCGGCCATGCTGGCCGCCTGCTCGGCCCCGGAAAGTACCCAGGAAACCCGTGACGAGCTGGCGCGCACCCTGATCGAGCAAAAGAAGACCACCGAAGACGGTACCTCTACCGCGACCACCGTGGATGGCTACAAGGTCGACCTGGCCAAGCGCATTTCCCAGGTCAACTTCACCAGTGTTTATGTGGAAAGGCCGCAGGCGCTGCTGCGCTCGGTGATCGTGATCAAGTACATCGTCGATGGGGATGGCAATCTGGTCAAAAGTGAAATCCTGCGCAGCAATCGCGACAAGCACGCCGAAGCCAGCGCCCTGGGCAGCCTGAAGACGGCCGCACCCTTTCCCAAACCGCCACCGGCGCTGTTGAAGCAGGGCCGCATCGAACTCTCGGAGAGTTGGCTGTTCAATAATGACGGCCGTTTCCAGCTGCGCAGCGTGGCACTGGCCCAGATGGACCGCTAGGGTGCGGCGGGGGCGCAAAGATGCCTCAGGGCATTGGCATGTGTATAATGTCGCGCGAGCACGACGGTGTGCGTTGTGCGTCCCGGGCCCAAGGGCCTGCGCCGGATCAGGGCGAACGCGAGTTCGCCCTTTTTATTATCCGCGGACGCCCGGCGGCAGTCCTCGCTGACCTTCATTGACCAGATCGTTTATTGATTGGCTATTCATGTTTGATTTCATTCGTACTCACCAGCGCCTGATGCAGTTCCTGCTGCTGCTGTTCATCTTCCCGTCGTTCGCCTTCTTCGGCCTGGAGGGCTACAGCCGCCTGACCGACGACAGCGGCGTGGCCAAGGTGGCCGGCCAGACCATCACCAAGGAAGAATGGGACGCCGCGCACCGCCAGCAACTGGAGCGCATGCGCCAGGTGTACGGCAACCAGTTCGATAGCAAGATCTTCGATAGCCCGCAGGCGCGTCGCGCCATCCTGGACAACCTGATCGCCCAGCGCGCCCTGGGCGCCGAAGTGGTGGCCAACAAGCTGGTGGTGCCGGACCAGGTGCTGCAGCAGAGCATCCTGCAGATCCCCGGCCTGACCAAGCCGGACGGCAGCTTCGACAATGAACAGTATCGCGTGCTGCTGGCAGCCCAGGGCATGACGCCCAAGTCCTACGAAGCCGGCCTGCGCCGTGAAATGGCCGTGCAGCAGTTGAACGCGGCCATCCAGAGCACCGCCTTCGCGCCCCGGACCGTGGCCGAGAACCTGTCGAACCTGAACGATCAGGAACGCACGGTGCAGATGCTCAATTTCAAGCCGGACAGCTATGCCGCCCAGGTCAAGGTGAGCGACGACATGCTCAAGGCCTACTATGACAAGAACGGCGCCCGCTTCGAGACCCCGGAGCAGGCCGACATCGAATACGTGGTGCTGGACGCTGCCGCCGTGGCCGCCCAGGCTGCCGTTACCGACGATGACATCAAGGCTTACTACGAGCAGAACCAGAAGCAGTACGCCACCGAAGAACAGCGTCGTGCCAGCCACATCCTGATCACCGTCAAGAAGGACGCGCCGGCAGCCGAGAAGGCTGCCGCCAAGGCCAAGGCCGAAGGCCTGGTGGCGCAACTGCGCAAGAACCCGGGCGACTTCGCCAAGCTGGCCAAGGCCAATTCGCAGGACCCCGGTTCGGCTGAAAACGGTGGCGACCTGGGCTACTTTGCCAAGGGCGCCATGGTCAAACCCTTCGAAGATGCCGCCTTCAGCCTCAAGCAGGGTGAGATCAGTGATCCGGTGGAATCCGACTTCGGCTATCACGTGATCGAAGTGACCGGCATCAAGCCGGCCGCCGTCAAGCCGCTGGAATCGGTCAAGGCCGAGATCGGCGCCGAGATCAAGAAGCAGATCGCCGCCAAGAAGTATTCGGAAATGGCCGACCAGTTCAACAACCTGGTCTATGAAAACGGCGACAGCCTCAAGGCCGTCTCCGACAAGCTCAAACTGAAGATCCAGACCGCCACCGGCGTGACCCGTGCGCCCAACCCGGCCGCTGGCCCGCTGCCGTACAACAATGCCAAGTTCCTGACGGCGTTGTTTACCGACGACGTGATCAAGGCCAAGCACAATACCGAAGCCGTGCAGACTGCCCCCAATACCCTGGTGGCCGGCCGCATGACCAGCTACAAGCCGGTTGCCAAGCGTCCGTTCGAGGAGGTCAAGGCCGATGTGCAAAAGGCCGTGCTGCAGGAGGAAGAACAGGCACTGGCGGTCAAGGCCGGCCAGGAACGCCTGGCACAGCTGCAGGCCAAGGATGACGCCACCGGTTTCAGCGATGCCAAGGTGGTCTCGCGCGTGAAGTCCGACGGCTGGACCCAGGAAGCCTTCAATGCCGTCATGAAGGCCGATACCGCCAAGCTGCCAGCCTACGTCGGCGCCGAGACGCAGGGCCTGGGTTACCAGATCTACCGTGTCACCAAGGTGGAACAGCCCAAGACCGTCGACACCGCCCGCCGCAAGGCCGAGCAGGAACAGATCGTGGCCGCCTTGTCGCAACAGGAAGCCCTGGCTTACCTAGACTACCTGCGCGAGAAGGCCAAGACCAAGCTGCTCAAGGGTGCCGCTGCAGTCAGCGCGGATGACGCCGCCAAGTAAGCTGGCGTGACCCGCGACGGGGCATGCGCGCACCGGGATCGTGAATCGGCGCGCAGCTCCGCCCAGTTCAGGGGAGTTGTCGGCATGTCTGCCACAATTTACTAAAATATTTACCGAGGCCGCTTTTCCAGCGGCCTTTTTTGTTTCATCATGGACACCGGCGCAGCCTGCATGCGGGATGTACAGGCGGGGGATGCCCAAAAGATCAGGGTTCGGGGATGGACCTTTTTCTGTTTTTGTCCCTCGGGATTTCGTCGGATATTGTCAATCCTGGTCAGTCCCGGTCAGTTTTCACTCAGCGAGAAAATGCACATATTGTGCTGATGAAGTGAAAATAATGTCATCCGCATGCCATCTTGCGCCGTTTTTGGAATAAACGGCTGCCGTAAAGTTGTCGCTGCCTCCAGTCGAAGTTCGAAGGCATCGCTCGGTGTATTTCCGACAAGGAATACTTCCGATGCCATGTTTTGCCCTGAATACCGACCACGTTTTTATGCCTGCCCCAGTCCTGATCATCCAAACCGGCGATGCCAATCCTGCCCTCAAGACCAACTATGGTGGTTATGCCGACCAGATAGGTTGCGCCGCCGGTCTGTGCCACACCGAAATCGAAGTCGTGACCGTCTATGAAGGGGAGCGCCCGTCCTGCCCGCGCAGCTATCGGGCCGTCTTCATCACCGGTTCGCCGGCCATGGTGACCGACAAGGAAGACTGGAGCGAGCGCACCGCCGAATGGATCCGCGACGCCGCCGCCCTGGATACGCCGATGTTCGGCATCTGCTACGGCCACCAGCTGCTGACCCATGCCTTCGGCGGTGAAGTCGGCTACAACCCGGCCGGCCGGGCTGCTGGCACCATGCACGTGGAAACACTGGAATGCTGCCGTCAGGATGAATTGCTGGGCGTGCTGCCGGAGGCCTTCCCGGCGCACATGCTGCACATGCAGTCGGTGTTGCGGCCGCCCAAGGACGCCATCGTCATGGCCCGTTCGCCGATGGACCCGCACCACGTGATCAAGCACAAGCACAACGTCTACTCGACCCAGTTTCACCCGGAGTTTTCGCCCGAGTTCGTGCGCGCCCACCTGCGCTACTACACCGACATCTACCGTGGCTGCGGTATCGACGCCCAGGCCCTGTGCGAAAAGGTCAGTGCAACCCCGCAATCGACCGGGCTGCTGCGCCGTTTCCTGGACCTGTACGCGCGCCATTGAGGCGTAGCTGTCCGGTTCTTCTGCTGGATGAACGAAGCCCCTGGCGCCAGTGACGGCGGCAGGGGCTTCGGCTTTCAGGGCGGGGGATTTACTTCTTGCCCAGCAGTGGCTTCAGGTGTGGCCAGACATTGTCCAGCAGCCTGGGCTGGGCTTGTTCGTTGGGGTGGATGCGGTCAGCCTGGAACAGCGACAGGTCGGCGGCAATGCCCTCGAAGAAGAACGGTACCAGCGCCACCTTGTTGGCCTTGGCCAGGTCCTGGTACATCGCGGCGAAGCGGCGCGTGTAGTCGGGGCCGTAATTGGGCGGAATCTGCATGCCGATCAGCAGCACCTTGGCCTTTTGCTGGCGGGCCAGGTCGATCATGGCCTGCAGGTTGTCCTGGCTGGTCTTGAGCGGCAGGCCGCGCAGGGCGTCGTTGGCACCCAGTTCGATCACCAGGATGTCCGGCTGGTGCTGCGTCATCAGCGCCGGCAGGCGATTGCGCCCGCCGATGGTGGTGTCGCCGCTGATGCTGGCATTGACCACCCGCAGTTCCGATTTGTCCTGCTGCAGCCGTTGCTGCAACAGCCCGGTCCAGCCGGTGCCGCGTTGCAGGCCATATTCGGCCGACAGGCTGTCACCGAGCACGAGCAGGTTTTTTGGGGCAGAATAAGCGCTCGCCGTCGCCAGCACCAGGGCGACACCCGCCAGCAGCCGCAGCAGCCAGCCCAGTACGCTGGCGCGCGCCGCGCCCCTCCCGGACCCCCTTGCCTGATTGCCCTGCATGCCTGCTTCCCTTCCTGATACCGATACCGCACAATCCGCCGTCGTTGCAGCCATTGAAGTCCTTCAGTTATCCAAACATGTTGCCGATGTCGCCGCGCCCGGTGGGCGTTTGACTATCTTGAGCGACATCGATTTTACCGTGGCCGCCGGTACCACGGTGGCCATCGTCGGCGCCTCCGGCTCCGGCAAGTCCACCTTGCTGGGCCTGCTGGCTGGACTGGATACCCCCAGCGAAGGTTCCGTGCGGCTCGATGGCGAAGACATCTACGCCCTCGATGAAGACGGCCGGGCGTTGCTGCGCAAGCGCAAGCTGGGCTTCGTGTTCCAGTCCTTCCAGTTGCTCGGGCACTTGAACGCCCTGGAAAACGTCATGCTGCCGCTGGAGCTGCGCGGCGATGGCCAGGCCCGCGCCAAGGCCGAGCAGATGCTGGGCCGGGTCGGCCTGGGCAGCCGCCTGAAGCACTATCCCAAGTACCTCTCCGGGGGCGAGCAGCAGCGCGTGGCCCTGGCCCGCGCCTTCGTCACCGAACCGCCGCTGCTGTTCGCCGACGAGCCCACCGGCAGCCTGGACGCGGCCACCGGCGAATCGGTCATCCAGTTGATGTTTGAACTGAACCGCGAACGCGGCTCCACCCTGGTGCTGGTCACCCACGACAACGGCATCGCCGCGCGCTGTGAGCGCACCCTGACCATCGCGGCCGGACGCCTGCTCTGAGCCTGCTCAGACCGCTTCCATCGGATCGGCCGGCGGTAGCGGATGGGCGCGTTTGTGCTCGATATAGGCAATGCCGATCCCGCTGGCGCAGATGATGGCGATACCCAGCACCGTGATGCTGTCGGGGAATTGCCCGAACACCAGCCAGCCCATGCCCGAAGCCGAGATGATCTGGGCATAGAAGAAGGGCGTCAGCACCGAGGCTTCGGCATGCCGGTAGGCGGTGTTCTGCAGGAAGTGGCCGATGGTGCTGGTAATGCCGGTGGACACCAGAATCGCCAGTTCGATGGCTGTCGGCGTATGGGCGCTCCAGAAGAAAGGCACCATCAGCGTCGACAGCACGCTGCCCACCAGCGCCCCGTAGAACAGCGTCACAATGGGATTGTCGGCCTGGCTGGCCTTGCGGTTGAGGATGGACATGAATGCCATCGTCAGCGCCGACACCAGCCCCAGCGCCACCCCGTGCGGCGGAATGTCGCCACTGGGGCGGATCACGATCAACATGCCCGTAAAACCCACCAGCACCGCGATCCAGCGCGAGAGATAGCTGCGTTCGCCCAGTAGCCAGGGTGAGATTGCCAGCACGATCAGGGGTGCACAGAAATTCATCGCCGTCCCTTCAGCCAGCGGCACGATCTTCAGGACCGAAAAGAAGATCAGCGTCGACGCCAGCAGCAGCGCACCGCGCCCCAGTTGCAGGCCGAGCCGGTTGGACCGCAGGATGCTGCGCCCGTGCCGGCGCTGGTACAGCGGTGCCAGGGTCGCGGCCATGAACAGCAGATTGATGGTGTAGCGCATCCAGGCAATCATCACCACGTGGTAGCCGGCCAGGGCCAGCAGCTTGCCTGCGGTATCCAGTAGCGACAGCGTCCACAGCCCGGCGATGAGAAACAGGATGCCCAGCTTATGGCTGGGGGCGATGCGGGGATGCGGCAGGACGGCGCTGGACATGGTCTCGGATGATCTGGTTGAACACCGCCCGGATGGCGGGAATGAATTCGCTTGCGGTCAGCCCCACCGGGCCCAGCCCTGCACCCACCAGCTGATCGGCGGCGGCGCCGTGGATCCAGGTGGCAGCCAGGGCAGCGGCGCGGGTCGGCCAGCCTTGCGCCAGCAGCGCACCACACAGGCCCGAGAGAACGTCGCCGGTACCGGCAGTGGAGAGCGCCGGGTTGCCGCTGGGGTTGATGAGGATTTCGCCATCGGGGAAGGCGATGACCGTCCCCGCGCCCTTGAGCACGGTGATGGCATTGAACTGGCGGGCCAGCAGGCGCGCTGCCTGCGGACGGTCCTGCTGGATCTGCTGGGTGCTGCTGTCGAGCAGGCGGGCCGCCTCCAGCGGGTGGGGCGTGATGATGCTGGTGATCTCGGCACCGGCCTGGTGGCGCCGGTGCAGCTTGTGCTGCAGGGACGGTTCGGCCGAGATCAGGTTCAGGGCATCGGCATCGATGACGATGTCGGCCTCGCTGTCCAGCGCACGCGCCAGGATGTCATGCGCGTGGCGCGAGGTGCCCATGCCGGGGCCGATCACCAGCGCCGCGCTGGCGCCGAACTCGACCCGGTCGGCCAGGCGGAACATCAGTTCCGGGTGCTTGTCGTCATAGGCAGGACCTTCGTCGACGAAGGCCACATAGACCCGCCCGGCACCGCTGAAGGCCGCCGTGCGCGCAGCCAGCACCGGCGCACCGGCCATGCCGCGTGCACCACCCACCACGATGACATCGCCATAGCTGCCCTTGTGGCTGTTGTTGGCACGCGGCTTGAGCGCGGTGGCGAAGCATTGCGGGCCGTTGAGGAAGGCGCGGGCTGACGGGAAATGGCTATCGTCGATCTCCAGCGGTTCCAGCACGATATGGCCGCTATGGTCGCTGCCGTCACAGGTGTGCAGACCGGGCTTGTCGGAGATGAAGGTAATGGTATGGGTGGCCTGCACGGCCAGCCCCTCACGTCCGCCGACGATGCTGCCGGTATCGGCATTCAGGCCGCTGGGGACATCGATGGACAGCACCGGACAGCGCAGGCTGTTGATGTAGTCGATGATGGGCCGCAGCCTGGGGCCGGGCGGGCGCGCCAGGCCGATGCCGAACAGGCCGTCGATCACCAGGGCCCAGGACTGGGCGCGCAAGGCGGTGTCGCTCAGATCGTCGATGAACTGGATCTCGGCTTCGCGCACGCGGGCCAGTGCGCGCCGCGCATCCTCCGGCTGGCGGCTTTCGTCGGCATGCAATTGCACGCTGACTTCGATCCCCGCTTCTTCCAGCAGGCAGGCCGCCTCCAGCGCGTCGCCGCCGTTGTTGCCGGGGCCGGCCAGCACCAGGACAGACGGCGAGGACACCGTGGCCGAGCACAGCAATTGCTGCGCCAACTCGGCAATGGCGGCGCCGGCACGTTGCATCAGGGTGTAAGGGGGTAGGGCGGACAGGGCCTGCTGTTCGACTTGGCGGATCTCGGCAACGGAGTGGAGCGCGCTCATGATCGTGGTCGCTGGTGCATTCGTTGGACAGCTGGATGGATGAAGTGAAGCTCAGGCAAGGCGCAGCAGTGCCACGAAGGGCAGCTTGCGTCGGCCGTCAGGCAGGATGCCGGCGCAACGGTGTCGATTTTAAGTGAATTAGGGTCTTGGCGCAGAACCGTCTCAGATGAAAAAAATCGGCGCGCTCAAATGAGGCCCGGTCGTCGTGACTGATGCGCTGGCCAGGACGTCGTAAAAAACGGGCTTGATGGCTGGATCTGGGGCGGGGTGGCTCTGTGCCATGCCTTGCTGCAGAGGATGGCCTGTTGGGCTTGTTGGGCCTGATGCTGGCCGGGGTTGCAAAAGGTTGCAAAGGGTTGCATAGTGATGCGCGGTAAAACCCTGATATCAAGGAACTGATATGGCAATTGCAATGAAACTTTCGGATGAGCTGGTCGATATGGCGAAGCCTCGCGCAGCTGCTGAACACCGCTCTGTGCCAAAGCAGATTGAATACTGGGCGCGTCTGGGCAAGGCCGTCGAAGACAATCCCGATCTGCCGGTTCAGTTCATCAAAAGCACCTTGGTGGCGGTGGCGGAGGCTGATGCCGGCCAACTTTCCGAATATCGCTTTGGGGTGTGATGGTGTTGAGCATTCTCGGCACCCCCTCGTTTGATCGTGTCGTCAAGAGACTGCACGCGAGAGACAAAAAGGTGGTTGACCAGGCCGTCATGGCGATTGCCACCGATCCAGCCATCGGCGTAGAAAAAAAAGGCGATCTGGCAGGGGTATTCGTCTACAAGTTCAAGGTCAACAAGCAAGAAACCTTGCTGGCGTATCGCTTGCAGCCGAACAAGAAGAGCCCGCAGGAATTTGTATTGCTAAGCCTCGGCTCGCATGAAAATTTCTACGACGCCATGAAGCGCTAAAAAGCGCTAAACCTCGTTCTGGCGCGGTCAGCCCAGCAGATCGCGCGGCAGCAGTCCGTCGGTCGGGATTTCCGGTTCTTCTCCGGCCATCAGGTCGCTCAGCAGACGTGCCGAGCCCACCGTGGCGGCCCAGCCCGTGGCGCCGTGACCGACGTTGACGAAGACATTGCCCTGCCGCGTCGGGCCCAATACCGGCAGGCCATGCGGCAGCAGGGCCATGGTATTGCTCCAGAAATGGGCCTGGTTGTAGTTGGCGGCATTGGGGTAGTAGTCACCGGCGATCTTGAGCAGGTTGCGCAAAGCCTTGGGCGGCAGCGTCTGCGAGGGCGGCACGAAGCCCAGCAGGCCACTGATGCGTATGCGTCCGCCCAGGCGCGTCATGGCGACCTTGTAGCTGTCGTCGTAGAGCGCCATGCTGGGCGCATCGTCCGGATTCTTGACCGGCACCAGGGCTGAATAGCTCTGCAGCGCCCGCAGGGGGAGCGCCGTGTCCAGCGGCTGCAGCAACTGGGCGCTGGACATGCCGGCGGCCACCACCACGGCGTCGACCTGCATGTGCGAGGCCAGATGGGGTGACTCCAGCAGCAAGGAAACGCGACCGCCGAAGTCGGCGCTCAAGGTCCGGACGGTGGAATCGAAATGGAAGCTCACCCCCAGCTCCTGCGCGGCATTGCGCATCTGCTTGGCAAACAGCACGCAATTGCCGGCCATGTCGTCGGGATAGTAGAGCGCGCCGGCCAGCTTGGCCTCCGAGGAAAAGGCCGGCTCCAGGGTGCGGATCGCCGCCGCATCCAGGGCCTGGTGCTTGAACTCGCATTGCTGGGCGGCTTCCTGCAGGTGGGGCATGCGCGCCGCCTCGGCCGGCTGGCGGAACAGGTGGAGTACACCGTTGCCGTTTTCGTGCTCCATGTTGTGGTGCGCCTGCAATTGCAGGGTCAGGCCCTGGCCGTAGGCCGACAGGAGCGACAGTCGCAGCTTGTTCTCGGCGAACTCGTGCTGTTGTGCCTGGCGCGTCTGGCGCATCCAGCGGCGCCGGCCGAAGTCGGCACCCGAGGCCAGCAGCACCCGTGGCTCGTCCTGGAAACGGCAGGCAAAGGTGGCCATGGCACCCGGCAGGGTCAGGGGCATGGCGGCCCCCGGCGCCAGCAGGCCGGAGTCGCCGAAGGTGGCTTCCTCGGCCACGTGCGCGCGGCGCTCGATGACCGCCACCTGGTAGCCCTTGGCGGCCAGGAAGTAGGCGCTGCAAATCCCTGAAAGTCCCCCGCCGATGACGGCGATCTGTCGATGTGTGCTGTTCACTCTGTTTGTCTTGGAAGCGGCCGGGCCGCTGTGGTCATGGTCATCGGTTCTGCATGCTGGTGTGCCGCGGGCTGCCTGCCGCGCCGCGTGGCCTGAGCGCGCAGTGGCGGCAGGCCGTTTCCGATGCGGGCCGAATGATACCGCGAAATTTCCTTGTCGTTCGGATATTGCCGCAAAGCCACATTCTGGCCATCACCATAGGACAATCTGCTTGCTTCCAAGGACAACGCACGGCGCCGGGCGACCGATGACACGGATGTCCCCAGATGTCCCCACGGGCAGCCGGCGAGACCCGGGACGTGGTCGGCTAGCGCAGCCAACTGCTCGCTTTGCCTGGGACGGGGACCGGCGTCCACTGTATAATGCCGGCTCTGCCAGCAAACGCGCGCACGATCCATCAGTCCGCCGTACCCGAAACTGCACGTTTTTACCTAGTGCGGTGCAACATCCGAGGGTGCGGCCGGTGTCGGTGGACCGGTCCCTGCCGCGATGCTGCGACGGTTTTCCCGATTCAAGCTAACTGCCTCGACCTCGCCATGCTGATCCTGCCGGGCTCCAATGCCCTTTCCGCTTTCCGTACCCAACGCCTTTTGACCCAATTGCAAGCAGTGGACGCCGCCATTACCGGCGTATCCGGCCGCTACCTGCACTTCGTCGATGCTCAGCAGGCATTGACCCAGGAGGATGAGGCACGCCTGAACGGCCTGCTGACCTACGGCGATCCCTTCAACGGCAGCGACGAGGGCGATGCCTTCGTGGTGATCCCGCGTTTCGGCACCATTTCGCCCTGGGCCAGCAAGGCCACCGACATCGTGCGCAACTGCGGCATGAGCCACATCCACCGGGTCGAGCGCGGCATCATCTTCCGCGTGCAGGTCAAGACCGGTCTGCTGGGCGGCGCCAAGAAGCTCAATGAAGCCAGCCTGCCGGCCGTGGCCGCGCTGCTGCACGACCGCATGACCGAGACCGTGCTGCGCGATCCGCAAGAGGCGGCCGGCCTGTTCTCCGAACTGCAGGCCCGTCCGCTGGAGAGCGTGGATGTCATCGGCGGCGGCCGTGCCGCCCTGGAAGCAGCCAATACCGAACTGGGCCTGGCCCTGTCGGATGACGAGATCGATTATCTGGTGGCAGCCTTCACCAAGGCGCAGCGCAATCCGACCGATGTCGAACTGATGATGTTTGCCCAGGCCAACAGCGAGCACTGCCGCCACAAGATCTTCAATGCCGACTGGACCATCGATGGCCAGGTGCAGGACAAGTCCCTGTTCGGCATGATCCGCAACACCCACCAACTGGCGCCCAAGGGCACCGTGGTGGCGTATTCGGACAATTCTTCCGTCATCGAGGGCGCCAGCATCTCGCGCTTCTACCAGCGCGGCGCCACCAAGGGCAACGTCTATGAAGCGTCGGAAGAGTTGACCCACATCCTGATGAAGGTGGAAACCCACAACCACCCGACCGCGATCTCGCCGTTCCCCGGTGCCTCCACCGGTGCCGGCGGTGAAATCCGCGACGAAGGCGCGACCGGCCGTGGTGCCAAGCCCAAGGCCGGCCTGACCGGTTTCACCGTCTCCAACCTGATGGTGACCCACGCCGTGCAGCCCTGGGAAAACGCCCGTGACGTGGCCCAGCCGGCCGCCGAGCGCGACGCCCACGCCCAGGGCGGTATCTACGGCAAGCCTGAGCGCATCGCCTCGCCGCTGCAGATCATGATCGACGGCCCGCTGGGTGGCGCGGCCTTCAACAACGAATTCGGCCGTCCCAACCTGGGCGGCTACTTCCGTACCTACGAACAGAACGTGGGCGGCCAGGTGATGGGTTACCACAAGCCCATCATGATCGCCGGCGGCATGGGCAACATCTCGGCCAAGCACACCAGGAAGAACGACCTGCCGGTGGGCAGCCTGCTGATCCAGCTGGGTGGCCCCGGCATGCGCATCGGCATGGGCGGCGGCGCCGCTTCCTCGATGGCCACCGGCGTGAACACCGCCGACCTGGACTTCGACTCGGTCCAGCGCGGCAACCCGGAAATGGAGCGTCGCGCCCAGGAAGTCATCAACGCCTGCTGGGCGCTGGGTGACGAGAACCCCATCCAGTCCATCCACGACGTGGGTGCGGGCGGTCTGTCCAACGCCTTCCCGGAAATCACCAACGACGCCAAGCGCGGCGCCCTGTTCGACCTGCGCAAGGTACCGCTGGAAGAAAGCGGCCTGGCTCCGCGCGAGATCTGGAGCAACGAGTCCCAGGAACGCTACGTGCTGGCCATCCTGCCGGAACACCTGGACCTCTTCAAATACCTGTGCGAGCGCGAGCGCGCGCCCTTCGCTGTGGTCGGTACCGCCACCGAAGAGCGCCAGCTGAAGGTGATCGACCCCGAACACAACAACAGCCCCGTGGACATGCCCATGGACGTGCTGCTGGGCAAGCCGCCCAAGATGCACCGCGATGTGACGCACGTCGAGAAGCAACTGCCACCGGTGGACCTGACCGGCATGGACCTGGTGGAAGTGGCCCAGCGCGTGCTGCGCCTGCCGGCCGTGGCCGACAAGTCCTTCCTGATCACCATCGGTGACCGTAGCGTGGGCGCCATGACCGTGCGCGACCAGATGGTCGGCCCCTGGCAGGTGCCGGTGGCTGACGTGGCCGTGACCGCCATGGGCCTGGAAGGTTATCGCGGCGAGGCCATGGCCATGGGCGAACGCACCCCGCTGGCGGTGATCGACGCCCCGGCCTCGGGCCGTATGGCTGTCGGCGAAGCCATCACCAACATCGCCGCCGCCCCGATCGCCGAGATCGGCGACATCAAGTTGTCGGCCAACTGGATGGCAGCCTGCGGCCAGCCCGGCCAGGATGCCGCCCTGTTCGACACCGTCAAGGCCGTCGGCATGGAGCTGTGCCCGGCGCTGGGCGTGTCCATCCCCGTGGGCAAGGACTCGCTGTCCATGCGCAGCACCTGGAGCGACGAAGAGGGTGCCAAGTCGGTGACCTCGCCAGTGTCGCTGATCGTCTCCTCGTTCGCCCCGGTGACCGACGTGCGCCGCGTGCTCACGCCGCAACTGCGCAAGGACAAGGGCGAGACCGTCCTGATCCTGATCGACCTGGGTCGCGGCAAGAACCGCATGGGCGCCTCGGCCCTGACGCAAGTCATGCAGCAGATCGGCAACGAGACCCCGGACGTGGATAGCGCCGAGGACCTGAAGGCCTTCTTCAACGCCATCCAGCAACTGAACTCCGAAGAGCGTCTGCTGGCCTACCATGACCGTTCCGACGGCGGCCTGTACGGCACCCTGGTGGAAATGGCCTTTGCCGGCCACACCGGCATCTCGGTCAACCTCGACATCCTGACCATGGAAGGCGAGCATGCCGCCGACTGGGGCGATTCCAAGAATTGGACCACGCAAGTGGCCGAGCGCCGCAATGAACTGACCCTGCGTGCACTGTTCAGCGAAGAGCTGGGCGCCGTGATCCAGGTCCCGGCGGAGCAGAAGTCGGACGTCATGAACGTGCTGCGCAGCTACAACCTGGGCGCCTGCAGCCATATCATCGGCAAGCCCAACGACCGTGACGTGGTCGAGTTCATGCGCGACGCCAAGAACATCTACAGCCAGCCACGTGCCGAGCTGCATCGCATCTGGAGCGAGACCAGCTGGCGCATCGCCCGCCTGCGCGACAACCCGGCCTGTGCCGATGCCGAATACGAGCGCCTGCTGGACGCCGCCGACCCCGGCATGACGCCCAAGCTGAGCTTCGACCCGCAGGAAGACATCGCCGCACCCTACCTGTCGCTGGGGGCTGCTGCCCGTCCCAAGGTCGCCATCCTGCGCGAGCAGGGCGTGAACTCGCACATCGAGACCGCCTACGCCATGCACAAGGCCGGCTTCACCGCCGTGGACGTGCACATGAGCGACCTGATCGCCAACCGCGCCAAGCTGGATGACTTCAAGGGCTTCATTGCTGTTGGCGGCTTCTCCTATGGTGACGTGCTGGGTGCCGGCGAAGGTTGGGCCAAGACCATCCTGTTCAATGCCCAGTTGGCCGAGCAGTTCTCGCGCTTCTTCCAGCGCCAGGACACCTTCTCGCTGGGGATCTGCAACGGCTGCCAGATGATGAGTAACCTGAAGTCCATGATCCCGGGTGCCGAAGCCTGGCCCAAGTTCACCCGCAACAAGTCCGAGCAGTTCGAGGCGCGTTTCGTGATGGTGGAAGTGGCCGATTCGCCGTCCATCTTCATGCAGGGCATGGCCGGCACCCAGGCGCCGATCGCCACCGCCCACGGCGAAGGTTTTGCCGACTTCTCGCAGACCGGCGACATCGACAAGGCCATCATCGCCATGCGCTACGTCGACCATCGCGGTGCAGCCACCGAAGCCTATCCGTTCAACCCGAACGGCTCGCCCCAGGGCATCACCTCGGTGACCACTCCGGACGGCCGCTTCACGGTCCTGATGCCGCACGCCGAACGCGTGTTCCGCACCGTGACCCAATCCTGGCACCCGGATACGTGGGGCGAGGATTCGCCGTGGATGCGCATGTTCCGTAATGCGCGCAAGTGGGTGGGCTGATCGTCGATCTGACGACATGATGCCGGACGCGTGACGGAGTCCGGGTTGCCCTGCTGGTGGGTGATCCGGGACTGGTCAGACAGTACAGGCGAAAAAAAGCGCAGTTCCTTTCGGAACTGCGCTTTTTCTTTCTGCTTTCTGAATGCTTCCCGTTGTTAGCACGCTCTCCCGAGGGAGAGCGCCTTCACGCCCGGATCAGAAGATGTGACGAATGCCAACACCCAGGGTGGTGACGTTGTCCTTGCCGGCGGCCTGGCCGGTCAGCTCGTAGCGGGCTGCGTCCTTGGCCTTGTTGTAGTCCACGATGGTGTACAGCTGGGTACGCTTGGACAGCGCATAGTCCGCCCAGGCCACCACGGCGTAACGCTTGCCGTCGCCGACATTGCCCACGCCTGCGACCGAGGCGTTCTGGCTCTTGTCGTAGTAGAAGGCGCCAGTCAGGGACAGGGCGGCGGTTGCCTGGTAGGAAGTACCCAGGAAGTAACCCTTGTCCTTGCGTTGCACGCCAGCGATGCCGCCCGCCGAGGCGGTGCTGTTGCTCATGGCCATGTAGGCAGCGGTGGTGCCGGTGCTGTCCTTGATGTTGTAGTAGCCGCCGAACAGCTTGGCTGCGCCGATCTTGTAGGACGCCGACAGGTTGTAGGTGGTGTCCTTGTTGTCGCTGTTGGTGGCGCTCACGGTTTGCTGCCAGCCGCCGCCGACCGAGAACGGGCCGGTGGTGTATTGCAGCGAGCTGCTGATCTGGCTGCCACGGCGGGCCGAACCGGCTTGTTCGCCAGCGGCGTAGGACAGGCCGACGTTGAAGCCGCTGAAGCTGCCGTAGTACTTGATCATGTTGCTGTTGCGCACCAGGGTACCAGCAGCCGGCAGCCAGGAGTTGCTGTCGTAGTTACCGACGGTCAGCGGGTCGAAGTGGTCAGCCATCAGGTCGAACAGGGGCGTGTTCTGACGGCCGATGGACACCTTGCCGAAGCTGCCACCCAGGCCAACCCAGGATTGACGGTTGAAGATGGTGTTGGCGCTGCTCATGCCGCCGGTGTCACCGTTGAAGCCGTTTTCCAGTTGGAACATGGCCTTCAGGCCGCCACCGAGGTCTTCGGTACCCTTGAAGCCCAGACGGCTGTTGGCGATGGCGCCGTTATCCATGCGCACGTTGCTGTTGCCCTGCGCATTGTCGCTGCTCAGATAGCGGATGCTGGTATCGACGATGCCATAGATGGTCACGGTGGATTGGGCAAACGCGGCACCGCCGGTGGTCAGGCCGGCTGCCAGCAGCAGCATGGAACTCTTCTTCATAGGTATCTCTCCTGAAAGCACGAATGTTGTGTTGTTGATGGCGTCGTGGATCGGCCTTGTGTGCTTCTCCCCGAAACACCTTTTTCTTGGCTGCGAACCAGGACTCCCTTGCTTCCTGCTCCCGTGGCGATTCGCAGCCTGTCCCTATTTGGAACAGGGACGAAGAATATCAGAACGATGGTTCGTAAATTGCGCAAAATGGTGCAGGTTTATTCTTCTTTTTTAATTATTTAGTGAATTTATATGTTTATAAAAAATTTATTGGATAAATCTTTTATAAGAATAAATCTTCACTATGACGCAGAAGATAGTGTTCCCGTAGGGCGGGAAGGCATCAAAAAGACGCTTTTTGGAGAAATTGCGAAGGATTTGGACGTTTTTTTGACGGCTACCGCATGAGTTGTGCGTTAATTCGTAGCTAAAAAGCAACATGCCCGGCAAGGAAACCTTGTCCGGGCATGTCGGTGGAGGGCGCTGGAAGACCTGGGTCTTCCTTCAGCCACTCGGGCTGCGCAGGCCGGAGGGACTTATTGCACCTTGGCCTTGGCGCGCAGTTGTTCCTGATAGGCCTGCAGCTTCTTCTGTTGCAGGGCTTCAGCGATCTGCGGCTTGACTTCCTCCAGGGTCGGGACCTTGGCAGCGCGCACATCTTCCAGCTTGATCACATGCCAGCCGAACTGGGTCTGCACCGGAGTCTGGGTGATGTCACCCTTCTTCAGGGCCACCATGGCGTCGGAGAACGGCTTGACGAAGGAGGCCGGGCTGGCCCAGTCCAGATCGCCACCGTTGGCGGCCGAACCAGTGTCCTTGGATTGCTTGGCCAGGTCTTCGAACTTGGTGCCGGCCTTCAGCTTGGCGATGATAGCTTCGGCGTCTTCCTTCTTGTCCACCAGGATGTGGCGGGCGTGGTATTCCTTGTCGCCGGCCTGGGCCTTGAACTTGTCGTATTCAGCCTTGATGTCGGCGTCCGACACCGGGTTCTTCTTCAGGTAGTCGGCGATCAGGGCGCGGATCACTATGGACTGGCGGGCCAGTTCCAGCTGGTTCTTGACGTCGGTGCTGTTGGCCAGGCCTTGCTTGTCGGCTTCCTGCATCAGGATTTCACGGTTGATCAGCTCTTCCTTGATGGCGCCGCGCAGTTGCGGGCTATCAGGCTGGCCTTGCGCAGTCATCTGCTTGACCATCAGTTCGGCGCGGGAGGACGGAATCGCCTTGCCGTTGACGACGGCCAGGTTTTGGGCGAAGGCCGGGATGGAAGCAATTGCGAACAGCAGCACCAGCAGACGAGCGGGTTTGAATGTCATTGTTGAATCCTAGAAAAGAAAGGAATGAATCAAAACGGAGAAAAAAACAGGAGGGGGCTTGATAAGCAGGCGTCGGTCTTTGTTCTTGGTCTCAGTTCTTTGCCTCTGACGGGGAGAGCGCCACTATGGCCAGCGCATGGATCTCCTGCTGCATCAGGTCGGACAGGCAATCATACACCAGCCGATGGCGGTTCAACCGATTTTTGCCCTCGAACAAGTCTGAAACCAGGCGGATCCTGTAATGTCCTCCGCCCGAGGCTGCACCGGCATGTCCGGCATGCTGGGCAGACTCATCTTCGACCAGACATTCGGCTGGCGAGAAAGTTGCAGTCAGACGTGAACGAATGCGTTCTGTACGGGTATCGGCAGGATTGGCGCCACTCATTCGGCATCCTTCATGTACTTGGACAGGAACAGGCTCTGGCCGATGATGAAGGCAAACATCAGGCCCATGCTGCCGAACATCTTGAAGTTGACCCAGGTGTCGAGGGCATAGTTGAAGGCGATGTAGAGATTGAGCACGCCCATGACGGCGAAGAACACGATCCAGGCCAGGTTCAGGCGCGGCCAGATGGCTTCGGGCAGGCTGACCTGCTTTTCCATCATGACGCGGATCAGGTTCTTCTTCATGAACAGTTGCGACACCAGCAGGGCCAGGCCGAAGGCCCAGTACAGGATGGTCGGCTTCCACTTGATGAAGGTATCGTCACGGAAATAGATGGTGGCGCCACCGAAGACCACGATGATGGCCAGCGACACCCACAACATGCCATCCACCTTGCGACGGCGCAGCAGCAGCCAGGCGATCTGGCCCAGCGAGGCGATGATGGCCACGGCGGTAGACAGCAGGATCGGTGCCTGGGTGGCGGTGACGGCACCGGCCGACATGGCGCCGCCCAGGTATTGCATCACCAGGTCCTGGGCGGCCGAGGGATGGCCTTCGGCCCATTTGAAGACGCCGAAAAACAGGATGACGGGGAACAGGTCGAACAGGAACTTCATCGGTTGGCTTCTTCAGGAAAAGTCAGTAAAACGGTTGATCGGCGATCATCCGGCCCGTGCCGCATGTATTGCAGGCGGTGCAGCGCGGGCCGCCAGGCTTACGCCGGGTCGAAACGCAGCGAGGCCGAGTTGATGCAATAACGCAGTCCGGTCGGCGGCGGGCCGTCCGGGAAGACGTGACCAAGGTGGGCGTCGCAGACGTTGCAGATGATCTCGGTGCGAATCATGCCATAACTGCGGTCCACTTTCTCGCGGACGTTGGCCGGATCGATGGGCTCAAAGTAGCTCGGCCAGCCGCAGCCGGAGTCGAACTTGGCATCCGAGGTGAACAGCGGCGTGTCACAGCACACGCAGGTGTAGGTCCCGGCCTCGTGGTGATCCCAGTAACGGCCGGTGAAGGCGCGCTCGGTGGCGGCTTCGCGGGTGACCTGGTATTCCACGGGGTCAAGTTGCTCGCGCCATTGGGCTTCGGTCTTTTCTACTCGTTGGGTCATGCTTGGCTCCTTGGTGATGACGGGCGATGCCGGCATTAACTGTATTAGCGGAATGAATGGCCGTTCACGTTCAGGAAGAACAGCTCACTTCCAGATGGCTGGCCCAGTCGGGGGGCAGGTCGGCATAGCGGTCGAATTCAGGCTGCTCGTCGAAGGGATGGCGCAGGATGGTCTGCAGGCGCGCCACCTCGGTGAAATCCTTCTGTTGCGCCTTGTCGATGGCGACCTGGGCGAGGTAATTGCGTAGCACGTATTTGGGGTTGACCGCATGCATTGCAAGGCGGCGGCCGGCGTCGTCGCTGTCCTCGTCGCGCAGGCGGGCGCGGTATTGCGTGGCCCAGGCATCGAAGGCGGGGCGATCGATGAAAAGGTCGCGCAGCGGCTCGTCGTTGGCTGCATTGCCGATCTGCAAGTCGCCCAGGCGGCGGAAGAACAGCGTGAAATCGACATGACCGGCCTGCAGCAGGGCGAACATGGCCTCAATCAACTGGCTGTCGTCGGCGCGCTGGGTGCGCAATCCCAGCTTGGCATGCAACAGCGCATCATGCTGCGCCTGGAACACGGCCTCGTAATCGGCCAGCGCGGCCTCGGTGGCCTCCACCGAACCGATCAGGGGCAGCATTGCCTGGCCCAGTGCAAAGCAGTTCCACTGGCCGATGCGCGGCTGCATCTGGTAGCTGTAGCGGCCCTGGCTGTCGGTATGGTTGCAGATGTGGCGGGCGTCGAAGGCTTCCATGAAGCCGAAGGGGCCGTAATCCAGCGTCAGGCCCAGGATGGACATGTTGTCGGTATTCATCACCCCATGCATGAAACCCACCGCCTGCCATTGCGCCATCAACGTCGCGGTGCGGCGGGTGACTTCCTTCAGCAGGGCCTGATAGGGGTTTTCTTCCCGCAATAGTTCCGGATAGAACTGCTCCAGCACGGCATCGCCCAGTACCTTGAGATCGTCGAAACGCTGGTTGTAGTACCAATGCTCGAACGAGCCGAAGCGGATGAAGCTGGGGGCCATGCGGGTCACCACCGCTGCGGTCTCGGCGGTTTCGCGCTGCACGCGCTGGTCCGAACCGATCACGGTCAGGGCGCGGGTGGTGGGGATGCCCAGCGCCGCCATGGCTTCCGAACAGAGGAATTCACGGATCGAAGAGCGCAGCACGGCACGGCCGTCGCCCATGCGGGAGTAGGGCGTCTTGCCGGCGCCCTTGAGCTGCAGTTCGATGCGTCCCTGACCGCTGGCTGCCGGCAGGTCGCCCAGGGTGATGGCGCGCCCATCGCCCAATTGACCGGCCCAGACGCCGAACTGATGGCCCGAATAGACTGCCGACAGCGGCTGCGAGCCCGGTGCCAGCTGGTTGCCGGCGAAGATGTCGAAAAAGCCGCGGTCCTCCGGTGCCGGGCGGGCCAGTCCGATGGTGGCAGCGGCCTCGTCGCTGAAACCGACCAGGTAGGGATCGGGCAGGGGCGTCGGTTGCAGCCGGGTGTAGAAGGCCGGGGGCAGGGCGGCAAAGCCGTTGCCTAGCGGCGAAAGCAGATAAGGATGGGTCATAGGCAGCCTGTGAGGCCCAAAGCGGGCCGCAATCCGCTATTTTGACAGAGAAGCGCGAATCCCATAGGATCGCTCCACTTTTGCGTCCGGCCGCGCTCGGTCCGGCGCCTCGACGCTGTCTGACCCCGTCCGACTCCTCTTGAACCCACCGCATCCCTGGCAAGGCTGGCAACTTGGAATTCGCGCTGATCACCTTCCTCAACGGCCTGGGCTACGGCTTCCTGCTGTTCCTGCTGTCCTCGGGCCTGACGCTGATCTACAGCATGATGGGCGTGCCCAACTTCGCCCATGCCAGCTTCTACATGCTGGGGGCGTACGTCGCCTATGCGATTGCCGGCGTGCTGGGCTTCTGGCCGGCGCTGCTGATCGCGCCCCTGCTGGTGGGCATGGCCGGTGCGCTGGTGGAGCATTACGGCCTGCGCATCGTTCACCGCTACGGCCATGTCCCGGAATTGCTGTTCACCTTCGGCTTGTCCTATCTGGTGGTGGAACTGGTGCAACTGGTGTGGGGCCGTTCGCCGGTGCCTTACCGCATCCCGCCGGAACTCGATGGCACGCTCTTCACCCTCTATTCGACCAGTTTCCCCATCTACCGCGGCTTCATGCTGCTGGTGGCGGCGCTCATGCTGCTGGCCTTGTGGCTGCTGCTGCGCCATACCCGCATCGGCCTGCTGATCCAGGCGGCGCTGACGCACCCGCAGATGGCCGAGGCCCTGGGGCATAACGTACCGCGCGTGTTCATGCTGGTGTTCGGCGCCGGCTGCGCGCTGGCCGCACTGGCCGGGGTGATCGGCGGCAATGCCTTCGTCACCGAACCGGGCATGGCAGCGGCCGTGGGCAGCATCATCTTCGTGGTGGTGGTGGTGGGCGGGCTGGGTTCGCTGGCCGGTGCCTTCGTCACCTCGCTGCTGATCGGCCTGATGCAGACCTTCGCGGTGGCGCTGGATGTGTCCCTGGCCAGTATGGGCGTGCAGGTCCCCAGCGGCAGCGCGCTGGTGCCGCTGGTGCGCCTGACGCTGGCTCAGGTGGCGCCGGTGCTGCCCTATCTGCTGCTGGTGGTGATGCTGGTGGTGCGCCCCAAGGGGCTCATGGGCAAGCGGGAGGGCTGAGCATGAAGCGTATCGTCCTGCCCTGGCTGGGCCTGGCCCTGCTTCTGCTGGCGGCACCGCTGGTGTTTCCGCAAAGCGCGGCATTGTCGCTGCTTTCGCAGATGGGGACGATGGTCTTGCTCTGCCTCTCCTACAACATGCTGCTGGGCGAGGGTGGCATGCTCTCCTTCGGCCACGCGGTGTATTCGGGCCTGGGTGCCTTCGGTGCGATCCACCTGATGAACCGCATGAGCGAAGGCGCGCTGGCCTTCCCGCTGACGCTGGTCCCGCTGGCGGGCGGCCTCACCGGCGCCCTGTGCGGTGTCGTGCTGGGCTATCCCACCACGCGCCGCGCCGGCACCACCTTTGCCATGATCACGCTGGGGCTGGTGGAACTGGTCTCGGCCTGCGTGCTGATGCTGCCCGAGGTCTTCGGCGGCGAGGGTGGCATCTCCGGCAACCGGGTCATCGGCGCGCCGGTGCTGGGCATCAGCTACGGGCCGCAGATCCAGGTCTATTACCTCATCGCCGGCTGGCTGCTGGTCTGCGCCATGGCCATCTGCGCGCTGCGCCACACGCCGCTGGGACGCATCCTCAATGCCGTGCGCGACAACCCGGAACGCGCCGCCTTCATCGGCTACGATCCGCAGCGGGTGCGCTACCTGGCGCTGATCCTGTCGGCCTTCTTTGCCGGCGTCTCGGGCGGGCTGTCAGCCATCAATTTCGAGATCGTCAGCGCCGAATACGTGGGCGCGCTGCGCTCCGGTGCCATCCTGCTGTTCACCTTCATCGGTGGCACCGCCTATTTCTATGGCCCCATCGTCGGCGGCGTGGTCGGCGTGCTGTTCTCGTCCTGGCTCTCGGCCTATACCCAGGCCTGGCAGTTCTATCTGGGCGCCTTCTTCATCCTGATCGTCATGACCACCCCGGGCGGCCTTGCCAGCCTGATCGACCGCGGCTGGCGCACCTGGCACGACGGCGCCTTCGACCGGCGCCTGGCGTGGCGTCTGGCCAGCTGGCTGCTGGCCGCACTGGTCACGCTGGCCGGCGTGGTGCTGGCCACCGAGATGGCCTATCAGGCCAGCCTGGGCAGCCTGGCCGAAGGCAGCGATGGCGCGGCGCCCCTGCAGTGGTGGGGCGGGTCCATTGATGTGCATGCGCCGCTGCCCTGGATCACCGCCGCCATGCTCATCGCGGCCGGCGCGACGGCGCTGACCGTGTGGCGCCGGCAGGGGGCGGGCCGATGAGTACGCCGATGACTGCACCGATGACTGCGCCGTTTTCCCTGGAGATGCAGGGCCTGACCAAGGCCTTCGATGGCAGCCAGATCCTGCGCGGCGTGGACCTGCAATTGCATCCCGGTGAGCGCTGCGCATTGATCGGGCCCAACGGGGCCGGCAAGTCCAGCCTGTTCAACCTGGTGTCGGGCCGTTATCGGGCCGATAGCGGGCGCGTGCTGCTGCACGGGCTGGACATCACGCAGTGCTCACCACAGCAGATCAATCGCCTGGGGCTGGCGCGCAGCTTCCAGATCACGAGCCTCTTCCCGCGCCTGACCGCGTTCGAGAACGTGCGCTGCGCCTTGTTGTGGACACTCGGCTATCGCTACGCCTTCTGGCGCCGCCTCGGTCAATTGCACGACGCCAGCGCCCGTGCCCAGGCGGTGCTGGAGCGTGTCGGGCTGGGCGCGCGCGCGCAGGTGCCGGCAGGCGAACTGAGCTACGCCGAGCAGCGTGCCCTGGAACTGGCCGTCACCATTGCCGCCGATGCCGCCGTGATCCTGCTGGACGAACCCACGGCCGGCATGAGCCGGGCGGAGAGCGCGGCGATGGTGGCCCTGATCCGCGAAGTCACGGTGGGCAAGACCCTGCTGATGGTGGAACACGACATGCAGGTAGTCTTCGACCTGGCCGACCGCATCGCGGTGATGGATAACGGCCGCGTCATCGCCTGCGACAGCGCCGAGCGCATCCGCGCCAATCAGGAAGTGCAGGCGCTCTATCTGAACCGGAGGCGACATGGCTGACACCCTGCTTAGCGTCCACGACCTGCAGGCCTGGTACGGCCAGAGTCACGTGCTGCAGGGTGTCTCGCTGGAAGTGCAACGGGGAGAAATCGTCAGCATCCTCGGGCGCAATGGCGCCGGCCGCTCCACCTTGCTCAAGGCCCTGATGGGCCTGGTGCGCAGCAGCGGCGACATCCGCTTCGCCGGCGCCAGCATCGCCGGCCTGCCCACCCATGCGATTGCCCGGCGCGGGATGGCTTATGTGCCAGAGAGCCGGGACGTCTTTCCCACCCTGAGCGTGGCGCAGAACCTCCTGCTGGGCCGCCAGGGCGCTCGCCAGCCGGCCGATGCCTGGCGCGAGGAAGAGGTCTATGCGCTGTTCCCGGCGTTGGCCAGGCGCCGTCAGGTGGCGGCCGGATCGCTGTCAGGCGGGGAGCAGCAGATGCTGGCGCTGGGCCGCGCGCTGCTGGGCAATCCCGCGCTGGTGCTCATCGACGAGCCCACCGAAGGCCTCTCGCCGCAGATGGTGGAGCAGGTCGCGCATTACCTGACGCTACTGCGCCGCCGGCAAGTCGCGGTGCTGCTGATCGAGCAAAAGCAGGCAATCGCCCTGGACCTGTCGCAGCGGGTCTATGTCATGGGGCGCGGCGAGATGGTCTTCCACGGCACGCCCGCCGCGCTGGAGGCGGATGCTGCCGTGCAAGCGGAGTGGCTGGCGCTGTAGCCGACAGGACGCGCCTGGTTCTGCCCGCATGGTCGATGGTGGTAACACCTGCCCGCAGGCAGAATCGCCGCTTTACCTGCCGATGAGACTGCCATGCTGCCCTGGCTGATACTGATGTCCTGCGCCGTACTGGCGCTCTTCGCTGCCGACCGCGCCTGGCTGCGCCACGTCAGCCGTGAAGATCGGCCCCTGCACGATCCCGAGGGCTACCTGGAGATGACCGCCCGCATGACCGAGCTGTGCCACGGCGACCGGGGCAGGGTGGATGCCCTGCTGGCGCTGCAGCGCCAGCGCCATCCCCAGGCCACGCAGGCCGAGGTAGTCCGGCTGGCCATGCGTGAGCTGCTGGAACCGCAATCGTCCTCCGCCCCCTGAAACGACAAACGGCGGCTCCAGGGAGCCGCCGTTCTGCGTTCTGCGTTTAGCGTTCAGCGAAGCAGATTACTTGTTGACCAGCTTGGCCGGCAGGGTCAGCGTCAACAGACCGCCGATCACCAGCGATGCCGCCAGCACGTACATGCCGGCATTGGTGCTCTGGGTGGTGTCCTTGAGCCAGCCCACCAGGAAGGGGCTGACGAAACCGGCCAGGTTGCCCAGCGAATTGATCAGCGCAATCCCCGCAGCCGCTGCGGTTCCGGACAGGAAGGCCGTCGGCAGGCTCCAGAACAGCGGCAGCGTGGTCAGGATACCGACGCTGGCCAGCGTCAGCGAGGCCATTGCCAGGGTGGTGTTGTGGTCATAGACGGTCGAGAGCAGGAGGCCGATGCAGCCCAGGAAGGCCGGAATGGCCACGTGCCAGCGGCGCTCGCGACGGGCGTCGGCGCTGCGGGCGATCAACACCATCGCGGCGGCGGCGAAGGCATACGGGATGGCAGTGAGCAGGCCCACATTGAGCGGATCGGTCACGCCGGTGGTCTTGATGATGGTCGGCAGCCAGAAGCTCACACCGTACAGCCCCATGACGAAGCAGAAGTAGATCAGCGCGCCCAGCCAGACCCGGCCATTGGAGAACATGGCGCCCAGGGAAAGGTGTTCCTTCTGGCTTTCCTCGTGGCTGATATTGGTTTCCAGCAGGCGCTTTTCTTCCTCGTTGAGCCAGTCGGCATCGCGGATGCGATCCTTCATGTACAGGATCACCAGCACCCCCAGGATCAGCGAAGGAATGGCCTCCAGCAGGAACATCCACTGCCAGCCGGAATGGCCCCA
The DNA here is from genome assembly GCF_022627865.1 of Herbaspirillum sp. C7C2. NCBI lineage: Bacteria > Pseudomonadati > Pseudomonadota > Betaproteobacteria > Burkholderiales > Oxalobacteraceae > Herbaspirillum > Herbaspirillum sp. C7C2. The sequence goes on along the minus strand of NZ_JABXGI010000027.1, from coordinate 13,384 downwards.
CACGCCCGGCATGGCATGCATGATCCAGCCCGAGAGCGGGCCGCCGATCACGCCCGAGAGCGCGATGCCGGTCATGAACAGCGCGGTGATCTTGCCGCGTCGCGCCGCCGGGTACCAGTAGGTCAGGTACAGGATCACACCCGGAAAGAAGCCGGCCTCGGCCACCCCCAGCAGGAAACGCATGATGTAGAACATCTGCGGCGTGGTCACGTAGGCCATGGCGCCGGAGATGATGCCCCAGGTGATCATGATGCGGGCGATCCACAGGCGCGCCCCGACCTTGTGCAGGATCATGTTGCTGGGGACTTCGAAGACGAAATAGCCCAGGAAGAAGATGCCCGCGCCCAGGCCGTAGACGGTATCGCTGAACTTCAGGTCCTGCAGCATCTGCAGCTTGGCGAAGCCGACGTTGACCCGGTCCAGGTAGGAGGCCACGTAGCACAGGAACAGCAGGGGCAACAGGCGCCAGGTGACCTTGGCGTAGGTAGCGTCTTCAAAGGATGCGCGTGCGCCGTCGGCAGCCGCGCCTGCTTGATAAGTCATGTCTCGCTCCAGTAGATTTTTTGACGTTATGTTGTTTTACGTCGCCGACCCTTCTGTGTGGCCGGCTGACGGTGCCCAGCATTGTAGTGGCGGGGGCAGGTTTGTCAAAGCAATATCGCCCCGCGCACATGAAGGTGTTTACACGCAGCGCCCGCCATCGACCTCGATGCACACGCCGGTGACGAACTGGGCTTCGTCCGAACCCAGGTAGAGGCAGGCATTGGCGATGTCCTCGGGGGTCGAGAAGCGACCCATGGGGATGGTGGCGACGAACTTCTTGCGGTTTTCCGGGGTGTCGGGCACGCCCATGAACTCGGCCAGCAGGCCGGTGGCCGAGATCACCGGATTCACGCAGTTCACGCGGATCTTGTCGGGACCCAGTTCGGCCGCCATCGACTTGCTGGTGGTGATGACTGCGCCCTTGCTACCGTTGTACCAGGTCAGGCCCGGACGCGGACGCACGCCGGCGGTGGAGGCGATATTGACGAAGGCGCCGCCGCCGACCTTGCGGAAGTAGGGCACGAAGGTCTTGGCCGAGAGGAAGATACTCTTCACATTGACGGCATAGACACGGTCGAATTCTTCCTCTTCCACTTCCAGCATGGGACGGTTGCGGTGGGTGGTGCCGGCATTGTTGACGACGATGTCGAGCTTGCCGAACTGTTCCAGTGCGGTGGCCAGCAACTGGTCCATATCGGCCCGCTTGGACACGTCGGCGCGGGCGAACACTGCCTTGCCACCGGCGCGCTTGATCTCTTCGACCACCCGCAGGCCGCCGGCCTCGCCGATGTCGGCCACGACGATGGCCGCGCCTTCACGGGCATAAGCCTTGGCGATCCCCTCGCCGAAACCCGAACCGCCACCGGTGACGATGGCTACCTTGTCTTGCAAACGCATGGTGTGTCTCCTTGAAAAATTGGGATTGAAACGATCTCAACCGTGGCGGATGGCGATGGTCTTGAGGACCGTGAAGCCATAGAGCGCCTCGAAACCTTTTTCACGTCCGTGGCCGCTGGCCTTGACGCCGCCGAAGGGCAGTTCCACGCCGCCACCGGCGCCATAGTTGTTGATGAACACCTGGCCGCTGCGGATGGCCCGCCCCAGGCGCATCTGGCGTCCGCCATCGCGGGTCCAGACGCTGGCCACCAGCCCATAGTCGGTGCCGTTGGCCAGGGCGATGGCCTCGGCTTCATCCTCGAAGGGCATGGCCGCCAGCACCGGGCCGAACACCTCTTCCTGCGCCAGCCGGTGACGCGCGGGCACATCGCGCAGCAGGGCCGGGGCCTGGTAGAAACCGCTGGCCGGCGCACCCGGGGCGACTTCGCCCTGCGCCACCAGCGGGATGCCGTCGCGCCGGGCATCGGCGAGGAAGCCCGCCACGCGCTCCTGCTGGGTCTTGCGGATCAGCGGGCCGCAATCCAGGTCCATCTGCGAAGAGCCGACCCGCAGTTGCGAGAACAGGCCCGACAGCCGTTCCAGTACCTGCTCATAGGCGCCGCGCTGCACCAGCAGGCGGCTGCCGGCGGAGCAGGTCTGGCCGGCGTTCTGCACGATGGCATTGACCACAACCGGCAGCATGGCCTCCATGTCGGCATCCTCGAAGACCACCTGCGGCGACTTGCCGCCCAGTTCCAGGGTGACCGGCGTATGGTGCTCGGCCGCGCCGCGCACCACCAGCTTGCCCACGTTGGGCGAGCCGGTGAAGGACACATGGTCCACGTCCGGATGCTTGACCAGCAGGTCGCCGGCCTCATGGCCGTAACCGGTCACGATATTGAGCGCACCCTCCGGGAAACCCACCTCGGCGGCCAGCTCTGCCACCCGCAGGATGGACAGGCAGGCATCTTCGGCCGGCTTGACCACGCAGGTATTGCCGGCCGCCAGGGCGCCGCCCACGCAGCGCCCGAAGATCTGCATCGGGTAGTTCCACGGCACGATATGGCCGGTCACCCCGTGCGGCTCGCGTAGGGTCAGTACCGTATAGCCGGCCTGGTAGGGAATGGTCTCGCCGTGCAGCTTGTCGGCGGCACCGGCATAGAACTCGAAATAGCGCACGATGGCGGCCGCATCGGCGCGCGCCTGCTTCATCGGCTTGCCGCAATCGCGGCCTTCCAGCTGCGCCAGTTCTTCCTGGTGATCCTGCAGCTTGTAGGCCAGTTTCATCATCAGGCGGCTGCGCTCGGCCGCCGACAGCTTGCCCCAGGCGCCCTCATAGGCGCGGCGGGCGGCGCCGACGGCGCGGTCGATGTCGGCGGCATTGCCGCGGGCGATGGCCTCGAAGGGCTGGCCGTCGGAAGGATCGATGACGGGGATGCTCTCGCCGGAGGCGGGGGCGACCCAGCGGTTGTCGATGAAGTGCTGTTTCATGGCGGTGCTGTCCTTGGGTGGTAAGCGCAAAGCGCAACTGGAGTGGAGCAGGTGGAGCAAGCTGAAGTAAAACGCAGCAGGCGGCATGGACGAGGTCAGTCCCGAACACACGGTCCGCGGGCTGGCCTGGAAGGGGCTGGTCTCCTGAGTCGTTTTGCTTTTTGTGGTGAGTCAATCTAAGCCAGGGCGAACAAGCTGTCAATTGAATTTACTACTTTGCTGACTGCCTGCATCACCAGGGTGGCGGGGAGGGTGGCAAATCCGCTACCATGCGCAACGTCCATTTCAGTCTCCGGGAGTATCGATGCCCAACCCCAGCAAACCGGCGCGCCCCGCCGCGTCCAGCGAACTCCTGAGCCTGGCCGCCGCCGGCCTGGGTCCGGTACGGCCGGAACGTTTTGCCGAGCGCGTCTATGAGACCTTGTTCCATGCCATCGTGGAAGGGCGCATCGCAGTGGGCAGCAAGCTGCCTTCCGAGAATGACCTGGCCACGCTGTTCGAGGTCTCGCGCCCGGTGGTGCGGCAGGCGCTGGACCGGCTGCGGGAGGACCAACTGGTGGAATCCCTGCGCGGTTCCGGGACCTATGTGAAGGAAAAGGCCGGTCTGGCTCCGGCACGTCCGGACGGCGAACCCGAAACCCGCATCGGTCACATCATGAACGGCCTGGAACTGCGCCTGGTGCTGGAACCCGAATCGGCCTACATGGCGGCCCTGCGTCGCAACAAGCAGGACCTGGACCAGATGGAGCGCCTGCTGGAAGGCTTCGAAGAGGCCAACCGGGTCGGCGGCATCGCCCACCATTACGACTTCGGCTTCCATGAAGCGATCGCCATGGCCACCGGCAACCTGCGCTTCGTACAGGTGATGAAGACGCTGGAATACGATGTTAGCCACGCCGTGAACATGCTGCGCCACCTGATGCACATCCCGCCCTGGAAGCGCTCGCAGGACGCCATGGATGAACACCGCCAGATCTTCGAGCTGATCCGGCTGCAGGATGCCGAAGGCGCCCGGCGTGCCATGCGGGGCCACATCGAGAATGCGCGTACCCGCATGTTCAATAGTCGTCCGGGCCTGTAAAACAATTTAACAACTCGTTGGACAGCAGGGAAAACCTTCGCATGGAATTACGCCAACTGCGCTACTTCGTGGCCATCGTCGATCACGGCTCGCTCTCGCGGGCGGCACGGGTGCTGCACATCGCCCAGCCGGCGCTGACCCAGCAGATCCGCCAGCTGGAAGACGAGATGGAGGCGCAACTGCTGCACCGCTCGGCCCAGGGCGTGATCGCCACCGATGCCGGCAAGGTCTTCTATGAGCACGCGCTGGCGATCCTCAAGCAGGTGCAGGACGCCAAGCAGGCCGTGGCGCAATCCACCGACAAGCCCTCAGGCACCGTGGCGCTGGGCATTCCGCAGAGCGTGTCCAATGCCCTGGCCTTGCCGCTGTTGAACGCGGTGCGCTCCACCTATCCGGAAATCACGCTGCAACTGACCGAGGAACTGACCGGCAACCTCATCACCCAGCTCAAGTCCGGCCGCATCAACCTGGCGGTGCTGTTCGATGATGGTCAGCTGTCCTCGTTCGCGGCCACGCCGATGATCGAGGAAGAGATGCTGTACATCACCCGGGCCAAGTCGCAATACGGAGTTTCCGGGCGCAAGGGCGTGCCGCTGGCGCGCGCCATCCAGGCACCGCTGATCCTGCCGGGGCTGGCCCATGGCGTGCGCCCGCGCATCGAAAACCTGGTCCGTGCCCAGGGCATGAGCCTGGACAATGTCATCGAGATCAATTCAGTGGCCATCCTGAAATCGGCCATCCTGGCCGATATCGGCGCCACCATCCTGCCGGTGGCGCCGCTGCTGGCCGACATCGAGCGCGGCGACATGGTGGCCCATGCGATCGCTGGCGAAACCATCTCGCGCACCCTGGTCTTATGCGCTTCCCGCAACATCCCCCTGACCACGGCAGCGGCGGCCGTGGAGCGACTGGTGCTGGACGTGACCGACCAGCTGTGTCGCTCCGGCCAATGGGGGCATACCCGCGTGCTGGAACGTGAATGAAGCCGAAATGACGCTGTAATGAAGGGTGCAGATATATTGCCAGCCCGGCAATAACGTTCACTTTTCATGTCATATTGCTGAAAATCACTATCATTCCGGCGGCTTCGGTTACACTGACGGCGTCCTGCCTGTGTCGTCTTTCCAGGCCGTCAGATGCCTGGCAGTAGCACCGAATGGGGTTCCGGAAGCTAGCCTGCAGGCCTGACCGGACACTCTCCCGTTCTGCAATCTTCACCCGTCCCGTGGACGGGCTTATCCGGATGAATCCATTCACCGCCAGCCTGGCGCTGGCCATCGTTCAGTTTTGCAGTGGCGTGATCATGACGGGCCTGTTCATCAGCACGCCCTCGGAGCGCTTCACCCGCCTGTGGGCGCTGTCCGGGGTGCTGGCGGCACTGGGCATCTGCACCACCGTGGTCGTCTATGCCAGCCTGACTGGCACACCACGTGCGCTGGGCCTGTTGCTGGGCAATACGCTTGTATTTTCTTCCGGGATCGTGGCCTGGGGCGGCTTGCGCAGCTTCTACCAGCGCCGCTCGGCCTGGTGGCCGGGCCTGCTCATCGTGGTCTATGCCGCCGCCTTTGCGGCGCTGCTGGCCTCCGAAGCCACGTTCACCCAGCGCGCCTACCTGGCTGTCTGCGGGCTGCAGGTGGTGTTCTGCCTGGTGCTGTGGGAATTCCTCCAGGGACTCTCGGGCGCCCTGGCCGAGCGTTATCCACGCTGGACCTTCGGTCGCTGCGTCGGTATCGGCGCCTTGCTCATCCTCAGCGCCAGCTACGTCAGTCGCTTCTTCATCTCGCTGCGCCATCCGGAACTGTTCGAACCACCCGAGATGAGCAACCTGGGGGTAGCCCTGATCTACCTGATTCCCATCAGTGGCACCCTGTTGCTGTCGGTGGCGCTGATGATGATCTATTTCGAACGCCTGCTGGCCGACAAGCAGCGCCTGGCGACCGTGGATGAGCTGACCGGCACCCTGAACCGGCGCGAACTGGTGCGCTGTGGCGAACTGGTGCTGGATCAGGCGGTGCAGGCCAGACGGGTGCTGACCCTGGCCTTCATCGACGTCGACCACTTCAAACAGATCAACGATACCCATGGCCACCAGGTGGGCGACCGCGTGCTGGCCGATATCGGTGCACTATTGCGACAATGCTGTCGCCAGAACGGTCTGCTCGGCCGCTATGGTGGTGAAGAGTTCTGCGCGGTCTTCCCCGGCCTGGCCGAGGTGCAGGCACGACAGATCGCCCAGCACCTGCTGGAGACGGTGCGCCAGCATGACTTCGGCCATGGCCAGCCGGTCACCATCAGTGTCGGCCTGGCCGTGCTCACACCGGGCCAAGAGCGAAGGGCGCAATGCCTTCCGCATGGCGCTGGCGGCCTGAGTCAGCCAATCCATCAGAAGAAATCACGGCTGCGCGGCTGCAGTTCCCCGAGCAGGTGGGTCCAGTCCTCCAGGCGTCCGGCCACCAGATGGCGCACTTCTCCCTGGCATTGCCAGCTTCCATACACCCCCAGCAGGCGCGCATTGAGCACTTCGCTGCGCTGTCGTTCCAGCACCGCCGGCCAGATGATGACGTTGGCCGAACCGGTCTCGTCTTCGATCGTCATGAAGATCACCCCCTTGGCCGTACCCGGCCGCTGGCGCACCGTGACGATGCCGCAGCAGCAGGCGAACTGGCGGTTCTGCAGCGCGTTCAGATCGGCCACGCTCATGAAGCGGCGGCGCTGCAGGGTCGGTCGCAGCAGGGCCAGCGGGTGGCGGCGCAGGGTCAGGTTCATGGCGCGGTAGTCGTCGATGATCTGCTCGCCTTCGCCGGGCGTCTCCAGTTGCACCGCATCGTCGCCGCGTGGCGCGCTGCGCAGCAGGTCACGGTCGGGTACCGCACCCACCGCATGCCACAGCGCCTGGCGCCGATGGCCGGCCAGTTCGCGCAGGGCATCGCCGGCCGCCAGCGCCTGCAGGGCATGGCGATCCAGGGCGGCGCGCCGGGCCAGGTCGTCGACATCGGCAAAGGGACGCTCGGCGCGCGCCTGCTCGATGCGCTGCGCCGCCTCGGCCGGCATGCCGCGCAGCAGGCTCATGCCCAGCCGCACGGCCGGACGCGCCGGCCCGGAGGCGGGCTCCAGGGGCAGCTCCAGTGTGGACTCCCAGGCGCTGCGCACGACATTGGCCGGCAACACCCGTACCCCGTGCCGGCGCGCATCCTGGATCAGTTGCGAGGGCGAATAGAAGCCCATGGGCTGGCTATTGAGCAGGCCGCACAGGAAAGCCTCCGGCTCGTGGCACTTGAGCCAGCTGCTGAAGTAGGTCAGCAGGGCAAAGCTGGCGGCGTGGCTTTCCGGGAAGCCGTATTCGCCGAAGCCCTCGATCTGGTTGAAGATGCTTTCGGCGAATTCGCGTGAATAGCCGTTGTCGGTCATCCCCAGTACCAGCCGCTCATGGTGTGGCCCCATGCCACCCTTGCGCTTCCAGGCCGCCATGGAGCGGCGCAGATCGTCAGCCTCGCTGGGTGAATAGCCTGCGGCCTCGATGGCCACGTCCATCACCTGTTCCTGGAAGATGGGGATACCCAGGGTGCGCTCCAGCACCTTCCTGATCTTGCCGCTCTTGCTGGTGTTGTCGGGATACTCGAAGCTGCCACCATTGCGCACCAGCTCACGCCGGCGCAGGTAGGGATGGACCATGCCGCCCTGGATCGGACCGGGCCGCACGATGGCCACCTGCACCACCAGGTCGTACTGGGTGCGTGGCTGCATGCGCGGCAGCATGCTCATCTGGGCCCGGCTCTCGATCTGGAACACGCCGATGGTATCGGCCTTGCAGATCATCTCGAAGGTGACCGGATCTTCACGCGGGATATCGTACATCTGCATCACCTGCGGCAAGCCGCGCCGCAGGCTCACCAGCTCCAGCGACCGACGCAGGGCGGTGAGCATGCCCAGCGCGAGGACATCCACCTTGAGCAACCGGAGCGACTCCAGGTCGTCTTTGTCCCATTCGATGACGGAACGGTCTGGCATGGCGGCGTTCTGGATCGGCACCAGCCGCGACAATTGCCCGCGTGCGATCACGAAGCCCCCGGTGTGCTGCGACAGGTGCCGGGGAAAGCGCAGCAGCTTGCCGGTGATGCTGGCCCACAGCCCGATCTGCGGCAGTTCCGGGTCCAGCCCGGCTTCGGCAAAGCGCGCCAGCAGTTCTTCGCGGCTGTCGAACCAGTGCTGCGACTTGGCCACCGTATCGACGATGGCCGGGTCCACCCCCAGCGCCTTGCCCACCTCGCGCAGCGCGCCACGCGGGCGATAGCTGTGGACGGCGGCGGCCAGGGCAGCGCGACGGCGGCCGTACTTGCGGTAGATGTGCTGGATCACTTCTTCACGGCGCTGGTGTTCGAAGTCGACGTCGATGTCGGGCGGCTCGTCGCGCTTTTCGCTGATGAAGCGGGCAAACAGCAGGCGCGTGGAGGTGGGATCGACCTCGGTCACCCCCAGGCAATAGCAGACCGCCGAATTGGCCGCCGAGCCCCGACCCTGGCACAGGATGCCGCGCGAACGGGCGAATTGCACCAGGTCGTAGACGGTCAGGAAGTAGGCTTCATAGTGCTTGCTGCCGATGAGCGCCAGTTCCACTTCGATCTGTTGCCGCACCTCGCCGGGCAGCCCCTGCGGATAGCGTCTGGCGGCACCGGCCAGGGTTTCCTGGCGCAGGTAGTCGGCCGGGCTCATGCCCAGCGGCACCAGTTCGTCCGGGTACTCATAGCGCAGCTCGGCCAGGCTGAAGCGGCATTCGGCGGCGATGGCCAGGGTCTGCTCCAGGGTCTGCCGCGTGTGCACCAGCGACAGCCGCATTCGTGGTCGCAGGTGTTGCTCGGCGTTGGGCGCCAGCGCGTGGCCGCATTCCTGCACCGGCTGGCCCAGGCGGATGGCGGTCACCACATCCTGCAGGTATTTGCGTGAGCGCTGGTGCATCTGCACGTCGCCCACCGCCACCAGTGGCAAGCCATGGCGCCGTGCTGCCTGCTCCAGCGCTTCGCGGTGCAGTTCGTCCAGGGGGCGATACAGGCGTGTGAGGCCAACCCAGGAGCGCCCGGGCGCCAGGCCGGCGAACCAGCGCAACTGGGCGTCCAGGGTGTCTTCACCGACCGCGTAATCCGGCACCAGGATCAACTGGCAATCGGGCAGGGCGCGCAGGTGCGACAAAGCCGGCGGCGGCTGGCTCAGGTCTTCCGGGGCCAGCAGGTACTGGCCCTTTTCGGCACGGGTGCGGGCCAGGGTGACCAGTTCGGAGAGATTGCCGTAACCCTCCCGGTTCCTGGCCAGCGCAACCAGGGTCAGGCGGGCCAGCGGATGTTCGGGGTCTTCCCGGAGTTGGGTAAAGCGGAAGCAACTGCCGATGATCAGCCTGAAATCCAGGCTCTGGTTCTTGCTGACCTGCTCCTGCCAGGCCGCATGGGCACGCACCACCCCGGCCAGGGTGCATTCGTCGGTGATGGCCAGGGCGCGATAACCCAGGGCGATGGCGCGCTCCACCAGCTCCTGGGCATGCGAGGCGCCTTGCAGGAAACTGAAGTTGGTGCGGCAATACAGTTCGGCATAGTCGGGCAGGCCGTTGTCATTGCCAGTACCGATGCCAGGGAGAGGGGCTTGCATGCGGTGCTCCTAGCCGAACAGTCCGTGCAGGAACCACTGCGGCTCTTCGTCGCTGGCCTCGCCGCCACGCCATTGCCGGAAAATCCAGTAATAGGCATGACGCGCATCGCGGGCGGTGAAGTAGTCGCGGGTCAGCGGGCGGCCTTCCCACCAGCCGGCTTCGATGCGTTCCGGCGGCGAGGTAAATTCCAGTGGTGTGCGGTAGAACGGCTTGTGCTGCTGCATGCGCAGGGGCAAGGGCTCTTCCAGCAGCCATAGCGGGCGCGGTGGCAGGCGCGCCGGATCGGTCGCCAGCGGTGCCGGCAATGTGGTCGCCGGCTGCATGACGCTGCACCAACGATTGGCGATCTCGGGCCGATGATCGGCCCGAGGCGCGGCCTGGCGCACCTTGTCCGCGCCCAGCCGGGCCACCAGCAGTTCCAGCAGGCGCTGGTGATCTTCCGGGCTGCCGCCAGGTTCGGGGAAGAGCAGTTCGCTGGCGGCCTGCATGGCTTGCAGTTCCTCGGCCGCCAGTCCCAGGGCGATGGCCGGTGCCGGCAGGCTGGAGCGGGCCAGCTTTTCCTTGACCAGGGTATGCAGGTGGTCTTCCTGCCAGGCCGGCACCGACAGGGTGATCCGCAATTCGGTCGGCGCCACGGCCTGACGACCGCGTTCGTGCTCCAGCCACAGGTGTAACTGCTTGATGCTCAACTGGCGCGCCGCCAGCCAGCCGGCCAGTTGTACCAGCAGCCCCTGGGCATAGGCGGCCAGGATGTCGGTGTGCTCGATGCGGTCGGGCAGCTCCACGCGGGCCTTGAAGACCGGCGGCGCCACCACCCATTCATGCAGTTCCGGCAGGTCGCCATAGGCACGGTCCAGCATGTCCAGTAGCGCCCGGCCGCAGCGCCGTTGCAGGCCGGGGCGCGGCAGCCGCCGCAACTGGCCCAGCTGGCGGCAGCCCAGGCCGTGCAGCCATTCGAGGTGGGCCTGGGCGGCACTGAGCAAGACCACCGGCAAGCGATCCAGGCGTCGTTGCAGGGAGCGGCTGCGCAGGGTACGCACATTGCCGTAGCGCGCCAGCATCCAGGCCCCGGTCGCGGTGACGCCAGAAGACAGGGTGGCCGACACCCCGAGTCGAGCGATGGTGACGCCGATCTTGCGGCACAGCGCCCGCATGCCGCCGAACAGGCGCAGGCTGGCGCTCACGTCCAGCAGCACACAGGCGTCCGGGGCCAGTGTGACCTGGGGCGTGTATTGCAACAGGGCCAGCGCCGTCTGTTCCAGCAGACCCTGTTCGCGCAGCGGGTCACGCTCCTGCAGCAGCGCCTGTGGCGCCAGCAGTTGCACGCCGCCGCGCCGCATGCCTTCCTGCACGCCCAGCGCGCGCGCAGGCGCCGACAGCGCGGTGACGCGCTCGCGCTCGAAGACCACCGCCGGGGCTTCATCCAGCCAGTTCGGACGGAATGCTTCCAGCGGCAGCAGTGGCAGGTGTACGGCGATCCACAGTGGGGACATGGCGTTGCAGATTCGGTGAGGGCGTCAGGGGAAGAAACAGGCTTTGTTCGCGCAGCGGCCCGCGCCGCTTGAGAAAGCCGATCTCCAGTCCGTCCCGCGCAGCCTGCAGCGTCAGCCGCAAGGGCGCGGGCGAGGGCTCGCGCGCGCAGGACCAGGGACGCAGCATGAAAAACAGGGTTTGCCCGGCCTGCGCCGCCACATGCAGCCGGCGCAGCAGATCGTGCTCACCCTTGCGCAGCCTGGGTTGCCACATCAGCAGCGCGTGACAGCTATCGGCGCGCAGGACTTGCTCGGCAGCCCAGCAGGCATCGACCGCGTTATCGGCCTGCAGATGCAGCAGCCGGGCTGCCTGCACACCCAGATGCACCCAGCCGGGGGCATTGACCTGGTGCGGTGCCTGCAGCAGGGCGATGCGTTCGGCGCGGGTGATCCGGACGGCTCTTTGGGCGCTGGCTGGCGCTCGCGCCAGCAGTGGGCGCAGCAGGCGCAATTCGCCAATGCCATCCTGGGGCAGCAGCAATTCGATCAGTGCCCCGGTCGGCCAGCCGCGTCCCGGCAACTCGGCATCAAGCGCCTCGAAACCGCTGGACACCCCGTGCCCACCCCCACGCGCCAGCTGGGACGCCAGCCAGAGCGAAGGATGGATGTTTTCCGGACGATGCACCGGGGACGATGGAGGCAACATGGTGGAGCAGACGTGCTGGTGAAGATGAAGATAACTGTATAAATATACAGTAATTGTTTTGTAGTGTGACAAAAACTGCGGATGAGCGGGCAAAACACTGAAGCTCTTGTTGAGGAGGACGACCTGGTCGTGTTCGGGGGCGAAGAGGGGGGCATCGGTGCATTGCGATTCTGGAAAATGCTTTTAGAATGGCATTCCTGCCCCGGCCATTGCAGTGAGTTTCGACAAGAAAGGATGCCTATGCGCCCCTCCGTTGCGCTTGACATGAAGAGAGTTGCAGTACGGGAAGCCGTAGGCCGCTTCCGTACCGCGAACCTGCGCGTCTTCGGCTCGGTGCTGCACGGCACCGACCGGGACGGTAGCGACATTGACCTGCTGGTTGACGCACTGCCTGGGGCCACCCTGTTGGACCTGGGCGATCTGGAAGATGAGTTGAAATCGCTGCTCGGCGTCGATGTCGATCTGCTGACGCCTGAAGACCTGCCGCCGACGTTCCGGGCCAAGGTGCTCGCTGAGGCGCTGCCGCTATTTCCCTCGAAAGATTAAATTCAAACGCTGCTTGTCAGCCGCATCCCTTCCCAAGTATTGCCTAAATCCCACCCAGTCCTTTCCAGCGCTCTAGCCCCCAGATCTACCTCGGCACCCGCCGAGCATGCTTCACTTCGGCATTCAGAAATACGTCTATTTTTGTTGCCGTAAGACAAGCTCATCTTCACCGATTCCTACATTTCCTACAGTCAGCACTGACAAGGGCTGGGGAGCTCTTCCGATAGTGAGGTTCGGTGAGGCTTTCTACACTGCAGACGTGGACAGATGTTTTGTGCCGCCGGTTAGCTCGCGCAGGGCAGTAGGGCAGGCAGGTGGCAGGTTCGTCCGCTCACTTCGACCAACCAAGACAAGGAGTCACACATGGCAAATTCACAGAATCCGGGGACCAGTAATCGCGGCTTTGCTGCGATGGACAGGGAAAAGCAGCGTCAGATCGCCAGCATGGGCGGCAAGGCAGCCCACGCCAAGGGTGCAGCCCATGAGTTCAGCTCCGCCGAAGCACGCGAAGCCGGACGCAAGGGTGGCCTGAACAGCCACGGTCGCAAGAATGCGGCTGCCGCCGCGGCCGCTGCAGCACAGAATGGCCAGAACGGCACTACCGCCAGCACCTCGGCGCAGCCGCAGATGAGCCAGAGCACCCCGCCGGAGCATACCCACGGCACCCAGCAGCCACAGCAGTCCGACAGCACGCCCCAACAGCAAGGCTGATGAGGGCATGGCACCTCAGGCAATGCTTGTCGCATCCGTCGCTTTTCACCCATGGAGTTGAGAACTGCAGGGACCAGCGACCAGACAGGTCGATAACAAGAAAACGAAAGGCGCGCAGAGCGCCTTTTTTGCGTCTGGTTTTCCGAAATCTCTTAATGGGAATCGAGAATTCCTAATTTATTGGCCCAAATCTGGGTATTTATCGAGAATTCCTAATTTTCTAGGGCCTGTTCACACTCAATCTGTGAGTGCGAGAGGTCGTCAAGCGTTGACTGCCTAGGCGCAGCGACGCGCCGTAGTGGTGCTACGGCAAGGAGCTGCAA
>NZ_JABXGI010000026.1:0-52174 GCF_022627865.1 Herbaspirillum sp. C7C2 | reverse complement strand
GACACCTACATCCCGACCCCGGAACGTGCTGTTGACGGTACCTTCCTGATGCCGGTGGAAGACGTGTTCTCGATCTCTGGCCGTGGCACTGTGGTGACTGGTCGCGTTGAGCGCGGCATCATCAAGGTCGGCGAGGAAATCGAAATCGTCGGTATCGCCGACACCCAGAAGACCACTTGCACCGGCGTGGAAATGTTCCGCAAGCTGCTGGACCAAGGTCAAGCTGGTGACAACGTTGGCGTTCTGCTGCGTGGTACCAAGCGTGAAGACGTGCAGCGCGGCCAGGTTCTGGCCAAGCCGGGTTCGATCAAGCCGCACAAGCACTTCACCGGCGAGATCTATGTTCTGTCGAAGGATGAAGGCGGCCGTCACACCCCGTTCTTCAACAACTACCGCCCGCAGTTCTACTTCCGTACCACTGACGTGACCGGTGCGATCGAACTGCCGAAGGACAAGGAAATGGTCATGCCGGGCGACAACGTGTCGATCACCGTGCAACTGATCAACCCGATCGCCATGGAAGAAGGTCTGCGTTTCGCCATCCGTGAAGGCGGTCGTACCGTCGGCGCCGGCGTCGTCGCCAAGATCTTCGACTAATCGTCGAATCGCAGTAGCAGCAAAGCAACACTAGTCGCATTTTTAACATCGCCGGGGATGATCCCCATCCCCGGTTCGTTCTTTAAAGGAAAATCATGTCGGTTCCTAGCCAAAAAATCCGTATCCGTCTGAAAGCTTTCGACTATCGTCTGATCGACCAGTCCGCTCTGGAAATCGTTGACACCGCAAAGCGTACCGGCGCTGTCGTCAAGGGCCCGGTTCCCCTGCCGACCCGCATCCAGCGCTTCGACGTCCTGCGTTCGCCGCACGTCAACAAGACTTCCCGCGATCAGTTCGAAATCCGTACCCATCAGCGCCTGATGGATATCGTCGATCCGACCGACAAGACGGTTGACGCATTGATGAAGCTGGACCTGCCCGCTGGCGTTGATGTCGAAATCAAGCTGCAGTAATTGCAGTCATCAGCAGGTGTAGTGTTGGAAAAGCGCACAACCTCGGTTGTGCGCTTTTCTTTTAGGGGCTATAATACTCGGCTTCGATGTGGGTTTTGCGTCCGCAAAGCCTGCAATTTATGGTAGTACGAACATCAGCCCCGCCCAATCGCAGGCGGGAATGGAGAAAACAATGAGCCTGGGCCTTGTTGGTCGCAAGGTTGGTATGATGCGCATCTTCACGGAAGATGGGGATTCGATCCCTGTGACCGTGCTGGACGTGTCCAACAACCGCGTGACACAAATCAAAACGCCTGAAGTGGATGGTTATTCCGCTGTTCAGGTGACCTTCGGTCAACGCCGCGCTTCGCGCGTGGTGAAAGCCGCCGCCGGCCACTTCGCCAAAGCTGGCGTCGAGGCAGGTACTGTCCTCAAAGAATTCCGTGTTGACGCTTCCAAGGCTGCCGAACTGAAGGCAGGCGACGTCGTTGGCATCGGCATGTTTGAAGCTGGCCAGAAAGTCGACGTGCAAGGCGTGTCGATCGGTAAGGGCTACGCCGGTACCATCAAGCGTTACAACTTCGCATCGGGTCGCGCGACCCACGGTAACTCCCGCTCGCACAACGTTCCTGGCTCCATCGGTATGGCGCAGGATCCGGGCCGCGTGTTCCCCGGCAAGCGCATGACCGGTCATCTGGGTGATGTCAAGACCACCGTCCAGAACCTGGAAATCGCCCGTGTGGACGCAGAGCGTCAATTGCTGTTGGTGAAGGGTGCCGTTCCCGGCGCCAAGAACGGTCAAGTGATCGTTTCGCCGGCAGTCAAAGTCAAAGCGAAGAAGGGGGCTTAATCAATGGAACTGAAGCTCCTGAATGACCAAGGTCAAGCTGCTTCGAACGTCGCTGCGCCGGATACCATTTTCGGTCGTGACTACAACGAAGCCCTGATCCACCAGGTCGTGGTTGCCTACCAAGCTAACGCTCGTAGCGGCAATCGCAAGCAAAAGGATCGTGAAGAAGTCAGCCACACCACCAAGAAGCCGTGGCGTCAAAAGGGTACTGGCCGTGCACGTGCCGGTATGTCCTCGTCGCCTCTGTGGCGCGGTGGTGGTCGTATCTTCCCGAACTCGCCTGACGAAAACTTCACCCACAAGGTCAACAAGAAGATGTATCGCGCAGGTGTCTGCTCGATCCTGTCCCAGTTGGCACGTGAAGGCCGCCTGTCGGTCGTGGAAGAATTCGCCGTCGAAGCCCCGAAGACCAAGCTGCTGGCCCAAAAGCTGAAGGGCATGGGCATGGAATCGGTGCTGGTTATTACCGACAGCCTGGACGAAAAGCTGCTGCTGGCCTCGCGCAATCTGCCGGGCGTGCTGGTGGTCGAGCCGCGTCAAGCTGATCCCGTGTCGCTGGTGTACTTCAAGAATGTCTTGATCACCAAGCCGGCTCTGGCAAAGATTGAGGAGTTGCTGGCATGAACGCAATCGTGAAACATAGCGAAGAGCGCCTGATGAAGGTGCTGCTGGCACCGGTGATCTCCGAAAAGGCAACTTTCGTCGCCGAGAAGAACGAGCAAGTCGTCTTCCTGGTCGCCAAGGATGCTACCAAGCTGGAAGTCAAGGCCGCCGTCGAACTGCTGTTCAAGGTGGAAGTGGAATCGGTGCAAGTCGCCAACCGTCAGGGCAAGCAGAAGCGCTCGCGCAACGGTATGGGTCGCCGCAACCACACCCGCCGCGCTTTCGTCAGCCTGAAGCCGGGTCAAGAAATCAACTTCACCGAGGAGGCTAAATAATGGCACTCGTAAAAGTGAAGCCGACCTCGCCCGGTCGGCGCGGCATGGTCAAGGTCGTCAATCCCGACCTGTACAAGGGCCGTCCGCTGGCATCGCTGGTCGAAAAGAAGTCCAAGACCGCCGGCCGTAACAACAACGGTCACATCACCACCCGCCACATCGGCGGTGGTCACAAGCAGCACTACCGTGTTGTCGACTTCCGTCGCAACAAGGATGGCATTCCTGCCAAGGTCGAGCGTATCGAATACGACCCGAACCGTACCGCGCACATCGCACTGCTGTGCTACGCGGACGGCGAGCGCAAGTACATCATCGCTCCCAAGGGCGTGTCGGTTGGTGATCAGCTGATCAGCGGTTCTGAAGCTCCGATCAAGTCGGGCAACACCCTGCCGATCCGCAACATCCCAGTCGGTACCACCATCCACTGCGTGGAAATGCTGCCGGGCAAGGGTGCTCAAATCGCCCGTACCGCCGGTGCCGCTGTCGTGCTGATGGCACGCGAAGGTACCTACGCTCAGGTTCGCCTGCGCTCCGGTGAAGTGCGTCGCGTTCACATCGAATGCCGCGCCACCATCGGCGAAGTCGGTAACGGCGAGCACAACCTGCGCAAGATCGGTAAGGCTGGTGCAACCCGTTGGCGCGGTGTGCGTCCGACCGTTCGTGGCGTTGTCATGAACCCGGTGGATCACCCGCACGGTGGTGGTGAAGGCAAGACCGCCGCTGGCCGTCACCCGGTTTCGCCGTGGGGCCAGCAGACCAAGGGCAAGAAGACTCGTAGCAACAAGCGTACGACTTCGATGATTGTCTCGCGTCGCGGCAAGAAATAAAGGATAAAACATGACACGTTCATTGAAAAAAGGTCCTTTCTGCGACGCCCACCTGGTGAAAAAGGTTGAGGCTGCCCAGGCTACCAAGGACAAGAAGCCGATCAAGACCTGGTCGCGTCGTTCGACCATCATGCCCGACTTCATCGGTCTGACCATCGCCGTGCACAACGGCAAGGCACACGTGCCTGTCTATGTGTCGGAAAACATGGTTGGTCACAAGCTCGGCGAATTCGCGCTGACCCGTACTTTCAAGGGTCACGCTGCCGATAAGAAGGCTAAGAAATAAGGTCCTATGATGGAAACTAAAGCTACTCTGCGCGGTGTGCACCTGTCGGCCCAGAAAGGCCGCCTGGTTGCAGACCTGATCCGCGGTAAAAAAGTTGATCAGGCACTGAATATCTTGGCCTTCAGCCCCAAGAAGGGCGCGGTCATCATCAAGAAGGTTCTGGAGTCCGCAATCGCGAACGCCGAGCACAACGATGGTGCCGACATTGACGAGCTGAAAGTCAAGACCATTTATGTGGAAAAGGGTGCGGTCCTGAAGCGCTTCACAGCGCGTGCAAAGGGCCGTGGTGATCGTATTTCCAAGCAGTCGTGTCACATCTACGTGACCGTCGGAAACTAAGGAGTCACGATGGGACAGAAGATTCATCCAACCGGTTTCCGTCTGGCGGTTACACGTAACTGGGGCTCGCGTTGGTATGCAGGCAACAACAACTTTGCCGACATGCTCAACGAGGACCTGAAGGTCCGTGCTTACCTGAAGAAGAAGCTGAAGAACGCCTCGGTCGGCCGTGTGGTCATCGAGCGTCCGGCCAAGAATGCCCGCATCACCATTTACAGCTCCCGTCCGGGCGTTGTGATTGGCAAGAAGGGTGAAGACATCGAAGTGCTGAAGTCGGCACTGGCCAAGCTGATGGGCGTGCCCGTGCACGTCAACATCGAAGAAATCCGCAAGCCGGAAGCCGATGCTCAGCTGATCGCTGACTCGATCTGTCAGCAGCTGGAAAAGCGCATCATGTTCCGCCGCGCCATGAAGCGTGCGATGCAGAACGCCATGCGTCTGGGCGCCCAAGGCATCAAGATCATGTCGTCGGGTCGTCTGAACGGCATCGAAATCGCACGTACCGAATGGTACCGTGAAGGCCGTGTGCCCCTGCACACCCTGCGCGCCGATATCGACTATGGCTTCGGCGAAGCTGAAACCACCTACGGCATCATCGGTGTGAAGGTGTGGGTCTACAAGGGCGATCGCCTGGCAAACGGCGAAGCGCCGGTGCTGGTCGGTGAACCGGAAGACGACAAGAAGCGTCGTGGTCCCCGTCGTGACGACGGCAAGCCGGGTGCACGTCCCCGCTCCAAGACTGGTGCTCCTGGCGCCGGTGCAAAGCGTGGCGGTGGTCGTCCTCAAGCTGCCGATGCCGGTGTGTCGGCTGAGAAAGCAGGAGAATAATCATGCTGCAACCAGCACGTAGAAAATATCGTAAAGAACAAAAAGGTCGTAACACCGGCATTTCGCACACCCGCGGAACCGCCGTCTCGTTCGGCGATTTTGGTCTGAAGGCAGTTGGCCGCGGCCGTATTACTGCTCGTCAGATCGAAGCTGCTCGTCGCGCGATGACCCGTCACATCAAGCGCGGTGGTCGTATCTGGATCCGCGTTTTCCCGGACAAGCCAATCTCCCAGAAGCCTGCTGAAGTGCGTATGGGTAACGGTAAGGGCAATCCGGAGTACTACGTGGCTGAAATCCAGCCGGGTAAGGTACTGTACGAGATGGACGGTGTGGACGAAACCCTGGCTCGCGAGGCGTTCCGTTTGGCTGCTGCCAAATTGCCGCTTGCGACGACTTTCGTTGTTCGCCAAGTCGGTCAATAATTAGGAGCGGAACATGAAAGCATCGGAACTCCGCGGTAAGGACAAGGCAGGGCTGGAAAAGGAACTGGGCGAGCTGTTGAAGGCCCAGTTCAGCCTGCGCATGCAAATTGCGACCCAGCAACTGAACAATACCGCACAGCTGAAGAAGGTACGTCGCGACATCGCACGTGTGAAAACTGTGATCAACTCGAAGGATGGCCAACAATGAACGATCAAGTGAAACAAGCGCTCAAGCGCACGCTGATTGGCAAAGTTGTGTCGGACAAGATGGACAAGACCGTCACTGTCGAAATCGAGCGTCAAATGAAGCACCCGCTGTACGGCAAGATCATCAAGCGCACCAAGAAGTACCATGCGCATGATGAGCAAAACTCGGCGAAGGCCGGCGATGTGGTGGAAATCACCGAAAGCCGTCCGATCTCCAAGACGAAGTCGTGGACTGTGACCCGTGTGGTGCAGGAAGCACAAATCGTCTAAGTAGTAAATGTAGTACTTGCGTGCTCGATATTATGCTGCCATAATATCGAGCTCTTTCTTTGTAAGCATAAGCCTGCAAAGAGAGGCTCAAGAGTAGCTCTATTCGTCCCCTAACTAGCGAGTTCGCTTGCTAACAGGACCAAGACTGACCGCCAGCGCATCGTGCGAAGCGGATTAAGTTGGGAAAGAAAATATCATGATTCAAACTGAAAGCCGGCTCGAAGTGGCCGACAACACTGGTGCGCGCGAAGTTCTGTGCATCAAGGTCTTGGGTGGTTCCAAGCGCCGCTATGCGGGCATTGGCGATGTGATCAAGGTTACTGTCAAGAGCGCAGCACCGCGTGGTCGCGTCAAGAAGGGTGAAATTTATAACGCTGTCGTCGTTCGCACCGCCAAGGGCGTGCGTCGTCAGGATGGTTCGCTGGTCAAGTTCGATGGTAATGCTGCCGTCCTGCTGAACGCCAAGCTCGAGCCCATCGGCACCCGTATCTTTGGGCCGGTGACTCGTGAGCTGCGTACAGAGCGCTTCATGAAGATCGTCTCCCTGGCACCTGAAGTTCTGTAAGGAGTGGTCATGGCAAAGATTCGTAAAAACGATGAAGTCATCGTGTTGACCGGCAAAGACAAGGGCAAGCGCGGTGTCGTGACTGCTCGCGTCAGCGCCGATTATGTCGTCGTGGAAGGCGTGAATGTCGCAAAGAAGGCGACCCGTCCCAATCCGATGACTGGTGCAACTGGCGGCATCGTCGATAAGCTGATGCCAATTCATGTGTCGAACGTCGCGTTGTTCAACGCGGCGACCGGCAAGGCAGATCGTGTGGCTTACAAGGAAGTGGACGGCAAGAAGGTCCGCGCTTACAAGTCCAACGGCGAAGTCGTTAAGGTTTAAACATCATGGCACGTCTTCAACAGTTTTATAAAGATAAGGTCGTCGCCGATCTGACTACGAAGTATTCGTACAAGTCGGTGATGGAAGTTCCGCGCATCCTGAAGATCACCCTGAACATGGGTCTGTCGGAAGCAGTTGCGGACAAGAAGATCATCGAGCACGCCGTTGGCGATCTGACCAAGATCGCTGGCCAGAAGCCGGTGGTGACCAAGGCTCGCAAGGCTATCGCAGGTTTCAAGATCCGCGAAGGCTATCCGATCGGTTGCATGGTGACCCTGCGTGGCGCCCGCATGTACGAATTCCTGGATCGTCTGATCACCGTGGCCCTGCCGCGCGTGCGTGACTTCCGTGGTGTGTCGGGTCGTGCGTTCGACGGTCGTGGCAACTACAACATCGGTGTGAAAGAGCAGATCATCTTCCCCGAAATCGAGTACGACAAGATCGATGCACTGCGTGGCATGAACATCAGCATCACCACGACTGCAAAGACCGACGACGAAGCGAAGGCGCTTCTCGCCGCATTTAAATTCCCGTTCAGAAACTGAGGATGCCATGGCAAAACTGGCACTGATTAACCGTGAACAGAAGCGCGCAGAAATGGTGAAGAAGTATGCTGCCAAGCGCGCCGAGTTGAAGGCTATTATCGACGACCAATCGAAGTCGGATGAAGAGCGTTACGAAGCACGTCTGAAGCTGCAGGCGCTGCCCCGTAACTCGGCTCCGACCCGCCAACGTAACCGTTGCGCGCTGACTGGCCGTCCCCGTGGTACTTTCCGCAAGTTCGGATTGGGCCGTATCAAGGTCCGTGAAATCGCCATGCGCGGCGAAATCCCGGGTTTGACCAAAGCTAGCTGGTAATAGGAGAAGAAGCAATGAGTATGAGCGATCCTATCGCCGATATGCTGACCCGTATCCGCAATGCACAAGGCGTGAACAAGACCACCGTCGTCATGCCGTCTTCCAAGGTGAAGGTTGCCATTGCCAACGTCCTCAAGGACGAGGGTTATATCGAAGATTTCGCCGTGGTTGCCGCAGATGGCAAGGCTGAATTGAAAATCGGTTTGAAGTATTACGCTGGCCGTCCGGTCATCGAGCGCCTGGAGCGCGTGTCCCGTCCTGGTCTGCGCATCTACAAGGGCAAGGATGATATTCCGAACGTCATGAATGGCCTGGGTGTGGCGATTGTGTCCACCCCGCGCGGCGTGATGACTGATCGCAAAGCACGCGCAACCGGTGTCGGTGGCGAAGTGATTTGCTACGTGGCCTAAGGAGTGCAAGATGTCTCGTGTAGGTAAAATGCCTGTTGCACTGCCGAGTGGCGCGGAAGCGACCATCACTGCAGAGCAAATCACCGTCAAGGGCCCGCTGGGCTCCTTGACCCAACCGCTGACCAAGAAGGTCAAGGTGGTCAACAACAATGGCTCGCTGAGCTTCGAAGTGGCTGATGACAGCCGCGAAGCCAACGCGATGTCGGGCACCCTGCGTGCTCTGGTCAACAACATGGTCAACGGCGTCACCAAGGGCTTCGAAAAGAAGCTGAACCTGGTCGGCGTGGGTTTCCGTGCACAAGCACAAGGCGACAAGCTGAACCTGTCGCTGGGCTTCTCGCACCCCATCGTTCACCAGATGCCTGCTGGCATCAAGGTTGAGACCCCGACCCAGACCGAAATCCTGATCAAGGGTATCGATCGCCAGGTGGTTGGCCAGGTCGCCGCTGAAATTCGCGCGTACCGCGAACCCGAACCCTATAAGGGCAAGGGTGTGCGCTACGCTGACGAAGTGGTGACGCTCAAAGAAACCAAGAAGAAGTAATAGGGGTTGACGATGGACAAGAAACAATCTCGCCTGCGCCGTGCGACTCAGACTCGCGCCAAGATCGCAGAACTGAAGGTGAATCGTCTGGCTGTGCACCGTACCAACACGCACATCTACGCCAGCGTCATCGGCCCCGACGCCAACGTGCTGGCCTCCGCTTCCACCCTGGAAGCAGAAGTCCGCGCCGAGCTGGCTGGTCAATCCGGCAAGGGTGGCAACGCCGCTGCTGCCGCCCTGATCGGCAAGCGCGTTGCAGAGAAGGCTCTGAAGGCCGGTGTGACTGAAGTCGCATTCGACCGCTCCGGTTTCCGTTATCACGGTCGCGTCAAGGCGCTGGCTGAGGCTGCGCGTGAAGCCGGCCTGAAGTTCTAAGGATTATCGATCATGGCAAAAATGCAATCGAAAACGCAAAGCGACAAGCCTGATGACGGCATGCGCGAAAAGATGATCGCAGTCAACCGCGTCACCAAGGTGGTGAAGGGTGGCCGCATCATGGGTTTCGCAGCGCTGGCAGTGGTTGGTGACGGCGATGGCCGCATCGGCATGGGCAAGGGCAAGTCCAAGGAAGTGCCCGTCGCCGTGCAGAAGGCAATGGAAGAAGCACGTCGCAAGCTGATCAAGGTCACCCTGAAGAACGGTACCGTGCAGCACACCGTCATCGGCAAGCACGGCGCTTCGTCGGTGATGATCTCGCCGGCCAAGGACGGTACTGGCGTCATCGCCGGTGGTCCGATGCGCGCGATCTTCGAGGTGATGGGCGTGACCAACGTGGTGGCCAAGTCGACCGGTTCGACCAACCCCTACAACATGGTCCGTGCCACCCTGGACGGTCTGTCGAAGATGAACACTCCGGCTGAAATTGCTGCCAAGCGCGGCAAGTCGGTCGAAGAAATCCTGGGCTAAGGTGATCGAGATGGCTAACACAATCAAAGTCAAGCTGGTCAAGGGTCTGATCGGTACTCGTCAGGACCACCGCGCAACCGTGCGCGGTCTGGGTCTGCGTCGCGTCAACTCGGTGTCCGAACTGGAAGACACCCCGTCGGTGCGTGGCATGATCAACAAAGTGTCCTATCTTGTGAAAGTGGTGTCGTAAGCGTCAGCTTGCGAACGGAGCGAATCATGCAATTAAACACTATCCAACCCGCAGAAGGCGCGAAGCACGCTAAGCGTCGCGTCGGTCGTGGTATCGGCTCTGGCCTGGGCAAGACTGCCGGTCGTGGTCACAAGGGTCAGAAGTCGCGTTCGGGCGGTTTCCACAAGGTCGGCTTCGAAGGCGGCCAGATGCCCCTGCAACGCCGTCTGCCCAAGCGCGGTTTCAAGTCGCTGGCTACGCCTTACAAGGCTGAAGTTCGCCTGTCCGACCTGGAAAAGCTGCCCGTCGCCGAGATCGACGTGCTGGCACTGAAGCAAGCCGGCCTGGTGTCGGAACTGGCTCGTGTCGTGCGTATCATCAAGGCTGGCGAACTGACCAAGAAGGTAACCGTCAAGGGTCTGATCGCAACTGCTGGTGCCAAGGCCGCTATCGAAGCAGCCGGTGGTTCCATCGCTGAGTGATCCGGTCCCGGAGCATTAATTGGCAACTACTCCTCAATTAGCGAAAGGTGCCGCAAAAGGCTTCCCCTGGGGGCGTTTGTGGTTCCTGCTGGGAGCGTTGATCGTTTATCGCATCGGTGCACATATCCCGGTTCCGGGTATTGATCCGACGCAGTTGGCGCAGCTGTTCAAGCAGAATCAGGGCGGCATTCTGGGCATGTTCAACATGTTCTCCGGTGGTGCCCTGTCGCGCTTTACGATCTTCGCACTGGGGATCATGCCGTATATCTCGGCATCGATCATCATGCAGCTGCTGTCGGTGGTTTCGCCGCAGCTGGAAGCATTGAAGAAAGAGGGTGAGGCCGGTCGTCGCAAGATCACGCAGTACACCCGTTACGGCACCCTGGTGCTGGCGACCTTCCAGGCGCTGGGCATTGCGGTGGCGCTGGAATCGCAAGCCGGCCTGGTGCTGGATCCGGGTCTGGCCTTCCGTATGACCACGGTGGTGACGCTCATCACCGGCACGATGTTCCTGATGTGGCTGGGCGAACAGATCACCGAACGGGGTCTGGGCAATGGCATCTCGATCATCATCTTCGCGGGTATTGCAGCAGGCCTGCCGAATGCTCTGGGCGGCTTGTTCGAGCTGGTTCGTACCGGTTCGATGAATGCCCTGTCGGCGATCCTGATCTGCGTGATCGTGGCTCTGGTGACGTTCCTGGTGGTCTTCATCGAACGTGGTCAGCGCAAGATCCTGGTGAACTATGCGAAGCGTCAGGTCGGCAACAAGATCTACGGTGGTCAAAGCAGCCACCTGCCGCTGAAGCTGAACATGGCTGGCGTGATCCCGCCGATCTTTGCATCGTCGATCATCCTGTTCCCGGCCACGATCACCAGCTGGTTCACATCGGGTGATTCGTCAAATCCCTTCATTCGTTTTCTGAAGGATCTGGCGGCATCGATGGCACCAGGCGAACCGATCCATGCCTTGCTGTATGCGGTGGCTATCGTCTTCTTCTGCTTCTTCTACACCGCACTGGTGTTCAACAGCAAGGAAACGGCAGACAACCTGAAGAAGAGTGGTGCGTTTGTTCCGGGGATCCGTCCGGGTGATCAGACGGCGCGTTATATCGACAAGATCCTGATGCGCCTGACCCTGGCCGGCGCCGTGTACATCACTCTGGTGTGCCTGTTGCCAGAGTTCCTGATCGCACGCTGGAAGGTGCCGTTCTATTTCGGTGGCACATCGCTGCTGATCATTGTGGTCGTGACGATGGATTTCATGGCCCAAGTGCAGAACTATGTGATGTCTCAGCAGTATGAATCGTTGCTCCGCAAAGCTAATTTCAAGGGTGGCATGACACCGCGATAAGCGGCCTCATGCCCCAGAGGAAGAAGACACGGAATGGCAAAAGACGACGTTATTCAGATGCAGGGCGAGATTCTTGAAAATCTGCCCAACGCGACATTCAGGGTTAAGTTGGAAAACGGTCACGTTGTACTCGGCCATATTTCCGGCAAGATGCGCATGAATTACATCCGTATCCTGCCTGGCGATAAGGTAACGGTGGAACTGACGCCTTACGATTTGAGCCGGGCACGTATCGTGTTCCGAACCAAGTAACAGTGAAACATTGAAAGAAAGAGGGCCACAATGAAAGTGCTCGCATCAGTCAAGCGGATCTGCCGCAACTGCAAAATCATCAAGCGCAATGGCGTCGTTCGTGTGATCTGCACCGAACCCCGTCACAAGCAGCGCCAGGGTTAACTTAACGTTATTGATCGAGGAATAACGAATGGCACGTATTGCAGGGGTCAACATCCCCAACCATCAGCACACCGTAATCGGCCTGACCGCCATCTATGGTATTGGCCGTCCGCGCGCACAAGACATTTGCGCTGCTACCGGCGTTCCGACCAACAAGAAGGTCAAGGACCTGGACGATAACGAGCTGGAAAAGCTGCGTGACGAAATCGCCAAGTTCGTCGTGGAAGGCGATCTGCGCCGTGAGTTGTCCATGAACATCAAGCGTTTGATGGACCTGGGTTGCTACCGCGGTCTGCGTCACCGTCGTGGCCTGCCGGTTCGTGGTCAACGCACCCGCACCAACGCCCGTACTCGCAAGGGTCCGCGCAAGGCCGCTCAATCGCTGAAGAAATAATCCCGGCAGGCGCAAGCACTGGTCGGATTCAAGGAAGAAATTATGGCAAAGTCCCCCAACAACGCAGCAGCATCGCGTGTTCGTAAGAAAGTTAAGAAGAACGTTGCTGAAGGCATCGCGCACGTTCACGCTTCGTTCAACAACACCATCATCACGATCACCGACCGTCAGGGCAATGCCCTGTCGTGGGCGACCTCGGGTGGTGCTGGCTTCAAGGGTTCGCGCAAGTCGACTCCGTTCGCCGCCCAGGTCGCCGCTGAAAGCGCCGGCAAGGTCGCGATCGAATGCGGCATCAAGAACCTGGAAGTGCGTATCAAGGGCCCTGGCCCGGGCCGTGAATCCGCAGTGCGCGCTCTGAACAACCTGGGTATCAAGATCACCCAGATCCAGGACGTGACCCCGGTCCCGCACAACGGTTGCCGTCCGCCGAAGCGCCGTCGCATCTAAGTTGTAGTATAATCTTGCGCTTTCGCCTGGCTTCAGGTGAAAGCGCTGGAAATCACCCGCCAATCGCCTTGGCGGGTTTTGTTCTTAAGACCACTGTCTGACCGCATGCAGGTCAGACTAGCGTCCGGCAGTCTGGGACGTCATTGATAAAGGAAATACCGTGGCACGTTATATCGGACCCAAAGCAAAACTCTCCCGCCGCGAAGGCACCGACCTGTTCCTGAAGAGCGCACGCCGCTCGCTGGATTCCAAGTGCAAGCTGGATTCCAAGCCAGGTCAACACGGCCGCACCTCCGGCGCCCGCACTTCCGATTACGGCAACCAGCTGCGTGAAAAGCAGAAGGTCAAGCGCATGTACGGCGTCCTCGAGCGTCAGTTCCGCCGCTACTTCGCTGAAGCCGACCGCCGCAAGGGCAACACCGGCGAAACCCTGCTGAAGCTGCTGGAATCGCGCCTGGACAACGTCGTCTACCGCATGGGCTTCGGCTCGACCCGCGCTGAAGCGCGTCAGCTGGTGTCCCACAAGGCCCTGACCGTGAACGGTCAAGTCGTGAACATCGCTTCCTACTCGGTTAAGGCTGGTGACGTCGTCGCCATCCGCGAAAAGGCCAAGAAGCAAGTGCGTATCGCCGAAGCCCTGTCGCTGGCCGAATCGAACGGTTTCCCGCAGTGGGTTTCCGTGGATTCGAAGAAGCTGGAAGGCACCTTCAAGTCCGCTCCGGACCGTAGCGAAATCGCTGCCGACGTCAACGAATCGCTGATCGTCGAACTGTACTCGCGTTAATCCGCCGTACCGCTGTACCTCTGTGCCCACCTCATGGTGGGCATTTTTCCGAACTGCCATCAGCCTTATCGGTGTAACGAGCCGAGGGTATTGAAAAGGACAATTCATGCAAAACAGTTTGTTGAAGCCCCGCATCATCGAAGTGGAAACACTGGCTCCCGGTCACGCCAAGGTCGTGATGGAGCCGTTCGAGCGCGGTTATGGTCACACCCTGGGCAACGCGCTGCGTCGCGTGCTGCTGTCGACCATGAGCGGTTACGCTCCCACCGAAGTCACCATCGCCGGTGTCGTGCACGAGTACTCCTCGCTGGACGGCGTGCAGGAAGACGTCGTGGACATCCTGCTGAACCTGAAGGGCGTGGTCTTCAAGCTGCACAACCGTGACGAAGTCACCCTGACCCTGAAGAAGGAAGGCGAAGGCGCCGTCCTGGCTTCCGATATCGATCTGCCGCACGACGTCGAACTGATCAACCCGGATCACGTCATCGCCAACCTGACCGGTGGCGGCAAGCTGGACATGCAGATCAAGGTCGAAAAGGGCCGTGGCTACGTGCCGGGCAACGTGCGTCGCCTGTCCGAAGACACCAACAAGACCATCGGTCGCATCATCCTGGACGCGTCCTTCTCGCCGGTGCGTCGCGTGTCCTACGCTGTGGAATCCGCACGTGTGGAACAGCGTACCGACCTGGACAAGCTGGTCATGAACATCGAGACCAACGGCGTCATCACTCCGGAAGAAGCGATCCGCCAATCGGCTCGCGTGCTGGTTGATCAACTGAACGTGTTCGCTGCCCTGGAAGGCACCGAAGCGACTGCAGAAGCACCGTCGCGCGCACCGCAGGTCGATCCTATCCTGCTGCGTCCGGTGGACGACCTGGAACTGACCGTTCGTTCCGCAAACTGCCTGAAGGCCGAGAACATCTACTACATCGGCGATCTGATCCAGCGCAGCGAAAACGAACTGCTGAAGACCCCGAACCTGGGTCGCAAGTCGTTGAACGAAATCAAGGAAGTCCTGGCTTCGCGTGGCCTGACCCTGGGCATGAAGCTGGAAAACTGGCCGCCGGCCGGTCTGGAGAAGTAATTCCTGCTGCCTGGCTGGCGTGGAGCACCATCCCGCCAGCCAGGCTGGCAAGACGCTGTATCTGTCGCACCCGTCGTACCCGTAGCAATACTTTTATCCGTCATTTACCGGTCCGCGGTCCGGACAGCGAAGCTGGCCTGCCGATAGAAGAACTGGATCAAAACTGTAACCTGAAAGGAAATTACCATGCGTCACCGTCACGGTCTCCGCAAACTGAATCGTACTTCGTCCCACCGTCTGGCCATGCTGCGCAACATGACTGTCTCCCTGCTGCGTCATGAAGCCATCAAGACCACCCTGCCGAAGGCCAAGGAACTGCGCCGCGTCGTCGAGCCGATCCTGACCCTGGGCAAGACCGACACCCTGGCCAACAAGCGTCTGGCCTTCAACCGCCTGCGCGATCGCGAAATCGTCGGCAAGCTGTTCTCTGAACTGGGCCCGCGCTACGCTGCCCGTAACGGCGGCTACCTGCGCATCCTGAAGATGGGCTTCCGTCAAGGCGACAACGCACCGATGGCGTTCGTCGAGCTGGTGGACCGTCCGGAAGTCAGCGACGCCGCTGATGCCCCGACCGCTGAGTAATTCACTCGCTTGTCCGTCTCTGCAGAAAAGCCAGGCTCAGCCTGGCTTTTTTTGTTTTTGGCGGCCCTTTTCCGCGGCATGTCCTGAGCTTGCATGGCGGCGCGCGGGCGCAGTCTGTGGTTGAATACGGCATGTGCAAGGAGATGCTGACATGACCTCGTCCCTGTTGAACCAACCGCTTCTGGTCCTGGCCAATGTGCCGGATCAGGCGCTGGCCGAAAAGATCGCCACAGCCCTGGTGGAACAAGGGCTGGCGGCCTGCGTCAATATCCTGGCGCCGGTGAGCTCGGTCTATCGCTGGCAAGGCAAGATGCAGCGTGAGAGCGAAATCCCCTTGCTGATCAAGACCACGCAGGCGCGCTACCAGGAGCTGGAGCGGACCATCCTGCAGTTGCATCCCTATGATGTGCCGGAGATCATCGCCCTGCCGGTCACGGCAGGTCTTCCGGCCTACCTCGCCTGGATGCAGGATGAAACCGCCCGGCCATTACGCCTGTAAAGCACACAAGGAACTCCGTTGAATCCCATGATGACGCGCCACCGGATTGGCCGGCGCCTGCAGCGCTTGTGGCTGCTCTCCCTGCAGTGTCTGCTGATGCTGGTGGCCACGCTGTCCACGATCGTGGCGCATGCCGCCGAAGATTATCTTCCGCCGGAGCAGGCCTTCCAGCTCAGCGGACGCATGGTCGATGCCGGGACCCTCGAATTGAGCTATCGCATCGCCGATGGCTATTACATGTACCGCGACCGCTTCCATTTCAGCGCCGAGGGCGCAACACTGGGCGAGCCGCAATTCCCCCCCGGCAAGCGCAAATATGACGACAACTTCCAGAAGGAAGTGGAGACCTATCACCAATCGGTGACGGCCCGCATGTCGGTCAGCGGCGCTGTGGACAGATTTACCGTGGTGGCGGTGTCGCAAGGTTGCGCCGACAAGGGGCTATGTTATCCACCGATGACGCTCAAGCTGACCATGTCGCCCCAGGCGACCGGCCAGAGCGTGGGCGCGGGCGGCGGTGATGCGATGCAGGCCACCGGCGGCAGCGATATCGACGGAATTGCCGCCGTACTGAAGAGCGGCAAGCTGTGGAGCATCCTGTCGCTGTTCTTCGTGCTGGGTATTGGACTCTCCTTCACGCCTTGCGTGCTGCCGATGCTGCCCATCCTGTCCTCGATCATCGTCGGCCAGCAGACTGCCGCCGGCGGTGGCCGCGCTCGCAGCTTCCTGATGTCGGTCGCCTACTCGCTTGGTATGGCCTTGGTCTATACCGCCCTGGGTGTGGCCGCCGGGATGCTGGGCGAGGGCTTGTCGGCCTATCTGCAAAACCCGTGGATGCTGGCCGGCTTTGCGCTGCTGATGGCGGTACTGGCCCTGTCGATGTTCGACGTCTACACGCTGCAGGTGCCGGCCTCCGTGCAATCCCGCCTGTCCTCGGCCTCGGGCAATGGCAGCGGCAAATGGCTGGGCGTGTTCCTGATGGGCGCGATCTCGGCGCTGATCGTCGGCCCGTGCGTGGCCGCGCCGCTGGCCGGGGCACTTCTCTACATCAGCCAGACCGGCAATGTGGTGCTGGGCGGTAGCGCCCTGTTTGCGATGGCCGCCGGCATGAGCGTACCGCTGCTGCTCATCGGTGCGTCTGCCGGCGCCTTGCTCCCGCGTGCAGGCGCCTGGATGGATGCGGTCAAGCGCTTCTTTGGCGTGCTCATGCTGGGTACGGCGCTGTGGATGGTCTCGCCGGTGATCCCGTCCTGGCTGCAGATGGCGGGCTGGGCGATGCTGGGCATCGGCTATGGCGCCTTCCTGCTGTGGTCCCGCCCGGCAGGCTGGATCGCACGTGGACTCGGCCTGGCAGTGGTCACATTGGGTCTGCTGCAACTGGTCAGCGTGGTGACCGGTGGTCGCGACCCATTGGCGCCGCTGTCGCATCTGCGCGCGCAGGGTACCGCGGTGGCCGGCGCGGACTTCGTGCGCATCCGTTCCAGCGCCGAGCTGGACGCGGCCCTGCAGCAGAATGCCGCCGGTGAGCGCCGTCCGGTGATGCTGGACTTCTACGCCGACTGGTGCGTTTCCTGCAAGGAAATGGAACGCTTCACCTTCAGTGACCAGCGCGTGAAGGAGCGCTTCGGCCAGATGCTGCTGCTGCAGATCGATGTGACTGCCAACAATGCCGATGACCGCGCCATGCTCAAGCGCTTCAATCTCTTCGGTCCGCCCGGGATCATGTTTTTCGATGCTGACGGACGCGAGCTGGTACAACGCCGCGTGATCGGTTACCAGGATGCGGACAAGTTCATGTCCACGCTGCAAAACCTGTAGAAATCATTGCGCTGCGTTATTTGGATACCACTTTATAGTCGTTGGCCTGACGCGGGCATCGCGTTATAGTCAGCCTTTCTGTTTTCAACCGTTCAACCAAGGAGACCACCATGACGCTGCGCCTGGGCGATACTGCACCGGATTTCGAGCAAGAATCCTCGATCGGCAAGATCAAATTCCACGACTGGGCCGGTGATTCCTGGGTCGTGCTGTTCTCCCACCCGGCTGACTTCACGCCGGTCTGCACCACCGAGCTGGGCCTGACGGCCAAGCTCAAGCCCGAATTCGACAAGCGCAACGTCAAGGCCATCGCCCTGTCGGTGGACGGTGCCGAGGCCCACAACCAGTGGATCAAGGACATCGAGGAAACCCAGCAGACCGTGGTCGGCTTCCCCATCGTGGCCGACGTCGACAAGAAGGTCGCCGGTCTCTACGACATGATCCACCCCAACCAGTCCGAGACGGCTACGGTGCGTTCGCTGTTCGTCATCGATCCCAAGAAGAAGGTGCGCCTCATCATCACCTACCCGATGAGCACCGGCCGCAACTTCGACGAAGTGCTGCGCGTCATCGATGCCCTGCAACTGACCGATGGCTACACCGTGGCCACCCCGGGTAACTGGAAGGACGGCGACGACGTCATCATCCCGCTGTCGATCAAGGATGAGGAAGTCATCAAGCAGAAATATCCCAAGGGCTACAAGTCGCCGCGCCCTTACCTGCGTATCACCCCGCAACCGAACAAGTAATCCGGCAAGCGGTCAGCCGGACCAGAGAAAAGCGCTCCTGCGGGAGCGCTTTTTGTTTGGCGCACCAAGCGGGCCGGGCTCACTCTTGCGGCGCCACCGTGCGCGCAAAGTCGTCGATGAACAGCCGTGCCACTGGGGAGAGCATGGTGCCGTGCCGGGTCACCAACTGATAGGGTTCGCTGCGGGTATGCAATTGCAGCGGCAGGATGCGCGTCATGCCGAAACGCGTGCAGAACTGCGCCACGTCCACCGACAGCAGGGCCACGAAATGCGGATTCTTCTGGAGCAGCGACAGCGTGGTGAAGGCCGAGGTGGTTTCCATCAGGTGCAGCGGGAAGCGCAGGTCGGCGTCGTGGAATTCCCGCTCCAGCGTGAGCCGCATCGGCATGTTGGCCGAATACACCACCCAACGCGAATCGGCCAGATCCGCCAGTTGCAGACTGGATGCTCCGGCCAGGGGATGCTGCACACTGGCCACCACCGCCAGTTGTTCGTCATGGATGTTGAAGGCGTCATACAGGTCCGGGCGCTGGCTGATGCTGGTGCGGCAGATCGCCAGATCCAGCCGGCCCTGGTCGAGCAGGCGCAGCAATCGGGCACTGGTGTCTTCGACGATCTCCACCGACAGCGAGGGATGGCTCTCCAGCAGGCGCGTCAGCGCATCGGTCAACAACGGCACTGCTCCCATGATGGTGCCCACTGCCAGTCGGCCGCCATGACCTTGCATGATCGACAGCATCTCTTCCCGCAGGTGGGTCAGGTCGGTCTGGATCAGCCGCGCATAGCGGATCACGCAATGGCCCAGCTCGGTGGGCTCCAGCCCGCGGTTGGTGCGGGTGAACAGTTGCACGCCCAGGGTGCTTTCGATCTCCTGCAGCGCCTTGCTGGCGCCGGGCTGGGTCAGGGCCACCTGCTCGGCCGCCTTGAGCAGCGAGCCGTGGTCGGACAGGGCAATCAGAAGCCTTAACTGGCGCAGGTGCAGGCGGGAGGTGATGGAGGCCAGGGAGGGCAGGGTGTTGTGCATGGCGTTGATCCTCGAATAGGCCTCCAGTATGAGCTTTGGTTATACCCATATCAACAGCTCTCATTAGCCAAGGGCCGGGCGATGGCTTAGAGTCTCGCTTTCAAAAGCAGGTCGCAGAGGGAAAAGGTCGGGCTCGCAGGACGGCGTCGACACCCCCAGACCGCGGCCTGGCTGGCGACATCTATGAATCATGGCTATGTAATCGCAGCATGATTCGAAGCTTAATTGCACCTAACGGTACCCTAATGGCACTCATCAACTACATCACCCAGGTCCAGTTCGACTACGGCGCACTGGCGCTGCTGCAGCAGGAATGCGATCGCATCGGCATCAAGAAGCCGCTGGTGGTCACCGACATGGGCATCCGCAATGCCGGTCTGCTGGACAAGGTCCTGGCGCAGCTCAAGGAAGGCAGTGCGGCCGTGGTCTACGACCAGACCCCGCCCAACCCCAACGAAGCTGCCGTACGTGCGGCCGTGGCGCTGTTCCGCGAGCAGGGCTGCGACGGCATCGTGGCCGTGGGTGGCGGCTCTTCCATCGACCTGGCCAAGGGTGTGGCGGTCTGCGGTACGCATGAGGGACCGCTGAAGTCGTTCGCGCTGATCGAAGGCGGCCTGTCCAACATCACCGCCCGGACCGCGCCGGTGATCGCCATTCCGACCACCGCCGGTACCGGCAGCGAAGTCGGCCGTGGCGCCATCCTCATCCTGGACGACGGCCGCAAGGTCGGCATCATCTCGCCCTACCTGGTGCCCCGGCTGGCCATCTGCGACCCCGAGCTGACGCTGGGCCTGCCGCCGCTGATGACCGCCGCCACCGGCATGGACGCCATCGCCCACTGCCTGGAAACCTTCATGGCACCGTCCTTCAATCCGCCTGCCGATGGCATCGCGCTGGATGGCCTGTGGCGCGCCTGGGCGCATATCGAACGCGCCACCCGTGAGCCGGGCGACCGCGAAGCACGACTCAACATGATGAGTGCCTCGATGCAGGGCGCCATGGCCTTCCAGAAGGGCCTGGGTTGCGTACACAGCCTGTCGCACTCGCTGGGCGGCATCAATCCCAAGCTGCACCACGGCACCCTCAATGCCATCTTCCTGCCGGCCATCATCGCCTTCAACGAAAGCGCGCCGACCATGGTCAAGGACAACAAGATGGCGCGCATGGCCCATGCCATGGGCCTGGCCAGCGGTGCCGAGATCGGCCCGGCGATCCGCGACATGAGCCGTCGCCTGGGCTTGCCGGCCGGCCTGGGTGAACTGGGCGTGAGCGAGTCCATGTTCCCGCAGATCATCAAGGGCGCGCTGGCCGATCACAGCCACAAGACCAATCCGCGCGAGGCCTCGGAACAGGATTACCTGCAGATGCTGCAGCAATCCATGTGATGGCCGACAATGACCGGCGCAGGGCAGCGGCCATGGCCGGCCTGTCCCGCAAGCCCCCCTCAGCTGCTCCCGCATTGCGCGGGCGCGGCTCTCATGCCTGACCCGAACCCGGGCGGCATCAACGAAACCAGCAGGAGCACATCGTGAGCTACAAGATCCTTGGACACAACTACATCGGCGGCCAGCGCAGCGGTCAGGGCGACGTCGCCCTGCATAGCGTGGACGCGACCACCGGCGCGCTCTTCGAGACCCCCTTCCTGACCGCCACCGAAAACGAAGTGGCCGCCGCCGTGGATGCGGCCGAGAAGGCCTATCCGCTGTACCGCGCCACCACCTCGCAACAGCGCGCCCAGTTCCTGGAAGCCATCGCCGACGAGATCGATGCCCTGGGTGAGGATTTCCTCGCCGCCGTGGCCCGTGAAACCGCTCTGCCGGCCACGCCGCGCCTGGCCGGTGAACGCGCCCGCACCAGCGGCCAGATGCGCCTGTTCGCCAAGGTCCTGCGCCGTGGCGACTTCTACGGTGCGCGCATCGATACCGCCCTGCCGCAGCGCCAACCGCTGCCGCGTCCGGATATCCGCCAATACAAGATCGGCGTGGGTCCGGTAGCCGTGTTCGGCGCCAGCAACTTCCCGCTGGCCTTCTCGGTGGCCGGTGGTGATACCGCCGCCGCCCTGGCAGCAGGCTGCCCGGTGGTCTTCAAGGCCCACAGCGGCCACCTGGTGACCTCCGAACTGGTGGCCGATGCCATCGAGCGCGCCGTCAAGAAGACCGGCATGCCGGCCGGCACCTTCAACATGGTCTATGGCGACCGTGTGGGCGCCCAGCTGGTCAAGAGCGCCGGCATCCAGGCAGTCGGCTTCACCGGCTCGCTGCGTGGTGGCCGTGCCCTGTGCGACATGGCGGCTGCCCGTCCGCAACCGATTCCGGTGTTTGCCGAGATGTCCAGCATCAACCCCATCATCCTGATGTCGGAAGCGCTGAAGGTGCGCGGTGACGCCATTGCCAAGGACCTGGCCGGTTCGGTCACGGTCGGCGTGGGCCAGCTGTGCACCAGCCCGGGCCTGCTGCTGGGTGTGCGTTCGCCCGAGCTGACCGCCTTCATCGAAAAGCTGTCGGCGGCCTTCGGCGGCAGCAATCCGGCCACCATGCTCAACAGCGGCGGCCTGACCCACTACAACGGCGGTGTTGCGCGCCTGACCCAGTTGCCGGGCGTGAAGGTGATCGCCACCGGCGGCACCAGCTATACCCAGGCCGTGCCGCATCTGTTCAAGGCCGATGCCGCACTGCTGTTCTCCAAGGAAGCGCCGCTGGAAGAGGAAGTCTTCGGCCCCTCCACCGTCATCGTCGAACTGGAAAGTCGCGAGCAACTGCTGGACTTCGCCGCCAAGATGAACGGCCAGCTGACCGCCACCCTGCAAGCCGAGATCGGTGATCTGCAAGGCAATCAGGATCTGATCGCGATCCTGGAACAGAAGGCCGGCCGCCTGCTGTTGAACGGCTTCCCGACCGGTGTCGAGGTGTGTGATGCGATGGTTCACGGTGGCCCCTATCCGGCCACCTCGGACGCCCGTGGCACCTCGGTCGGTACGCTGGCCATCGAGCGCTTCCTGCGTCCGGTGTGCTACCAGAACTACCCCGACGCGATGCTGCCGGCACCGCTGCAGAACGCCAACCCCCTGGGCCTGATGCGCCTGGTCGATGGCGAGCAGACCCGCGCCACCGTCGCCTGATCCAGCACGTTGCAGCACCCGGACCGGCGCCTTGTCGTCGGTCCTGTTCCACCTTCCCCGCACTCGATTGCGGGGTCGCAACAACAATATCCCAAGACCCCAAGAGGAGGAGACTCATGATGAAATCCATCCAGCGCGCTGCGCTGTCTGCTACCGTCTGCGCGCTGTTCGGCGCAGCGACCATCCCTTCCGCCCACGCGGCGGGCGACACGATCAAGATCGGCTTCATCACCGACATGTCCGGCACCTATGCCGACTTCGACGGCCAGGGCGGCGTCGAGGCGATCCGCATGGCCATCGCCGATGCCGGCGGCACCATCAACGGCAAGAAGGTGGAACTGGTCTTTGCCGACCACCAGAACAAGGCCGACATCGCCGCCAACAAGGCGCGTGAATGGTTCGACCGCGACGGCGTGGACATGCTGGTCGGTGGCGTGAACTCGGCGGCCAGCCTGGCCATGGGCAAGGTGGCGGGCGAAAAGAAGAAGGTCTTCATCTCGGTCGGCGCCGGCACCACGCGCCAGACCAACGAGGAATGCAACGCCTACACCATCCAGTACGCCTATGACACCACGGCCCTGGCGCGCGGCACGGGGGCAGCCATCACCCGTCAGGGCGGCAAGTCCTGGTACTTCCTGACGGCCGACTATGCCTTCGGCACCTCGCTGGAAAAAGATACCAGCGATGTCGTCAAGAGCAATGGTGGCAACGTCGTGGGCGCCACCCGGGTCCCGCTGGCGACCTCGGATTTCTCGTCCTTCCTGCTGCAGGCGCAATCCTCCAAGGCCCAGATCCTGGGGTTGGCGGTGGCTGGCGGCGACGTCATCAATGCCATCAAGGCGGCCAATGAATTCGGCGTGAACAAGACCATGAAGCTGGCGGGGCTCCTGATCTTCATCAACGATACCCACTCGCTGGGCCTGCAGCTCACGCAAGGGATGTACCTCACCGATGGCTGGTACTGGGACCTCAACGACCAGAGCCGCGCCTGGGCCAATCGCTACTTCATGAAGATGAAGAAGATGCCGTCCATGTTCCAGGCTGGTGATGCCTCGGCTGTGGGGCAGTATCTGAAGGCGGTGAAGGCCGTGGGCAGCACCGATCCGGACCAGGTCATGGATTACCTGCGCAAGAACCGCATCAACGATTTCTTCACCAGCAATGGCGTGGTGCGTCCGGACGGCCGCATGGTGCATGACATGTATCTGATGGAGGTGAAGAAACCTTCAGAATCGAAGCGCCCCTGGGATTATTACAAGCTGGTGCAGACCATTCCCGGCGAGCAGGCCTACATGACCAAGGCCGAATCCAAGTGCGCGCTCTGGAAGTAAGCCAGCGCCGATATTGAAACGCCCAGCAGGGCGCCGCCCGTGAGTGCGCCGCCCGCCCCTTTTTGAGCAGAAAGTCTGATGTGGATCGGACCATGTTCTACGCATCCCGGGTGACCGGGGTGCGTTTTTTTTTCGTCCGGACGCTGCGTTCTCAGGCGCGGCGCGGTACCTGCGGACGCATGGCCACGCCCAGGCGGTTCCAGGCGTTGATGATGGCCACTGCGAAGGTCAGGTTGGCGATCTCGGCCTCGCTGAAGTGCTGTTGCAGCAGGGCGAAGGCGGCATCGTCCTTCTCGCCATCCTGCTGGTGCAGATAGGTGAAGCGTTCGGCCCAGTTCAGCGCGGCGCGCTCCTGTTCGGTGAAGAAGGGGATTTCGCGCCAGGCGGCCAGGGTGTTGAGGCGCTGCTGGTCTTCGCCATTCTTGAGCAGGTCATGCGAGTGCATGTCGGCGCAGAAGGCGCAACCGTTGAGTTGGGAGACGCGCAGGAATACCAGTTCCAGCAGCTTGGGATCGACCCCGCTCTGGTGCACCGCTTCGCTGGCCTTGAGCAGGGCGTTGAAGGCGGGAGCGGCGAGCTTGGCGTGGGGCAGACGTTGCTTGAAGTCGGACATGACAATTCTCCATCAGTGGGTGAGGTGACAGCGGCGCGAATCGCCGGTGTTCCTCCACTAGACGGAGCGGGGTGTCGTGTTGTGACAGTTTTCGGAAAAAAGAAGCGAAATAATCTTCAGGTCGGGTCCAGCTGCTGACGGGCAATGGCCGCCAGCTTGTCCGGATTGCGGACCACGTAGATCTCGCGAATGCGCCCACCCTCGGTTTCCAGCACCTGGGCCGATTCCAGCGTGCCATCGACGTAGCGCAGCAGGCCCGGCGTGCCGTTGACCGAGGCTGCACGATAGGCGATGCGCTCGCCGAAGCGGCGCAGGTTGGCGTAGTACAGCCAGGAGATGCGCTCGGCGCCGGCCAGCGGATGGGGGAAGGAAGCGACCTTGCCACCGCCGTCGCCGATCAGGCGGGCATCCTCGGCCAGCAGGCCCAGCATGGCGTCGCGCTGGCCACTCTGGACCGCTTGCATGAACTTTTCCAGCAGCAGAGCGTGGGTTTCGCGGGTGACCGGACTGGAGGCCGCGCGCAGGGTGGTGCGCGGGGTCACGCTGCCGGGCGCGCCGGCCGATTTGGCATCATGGCGCGACAGGCGTTCGCGGGCGCGGTGCACCAGCTGGCGACAGCTGGCCTCAGATTTCTGCAGGATGGCGGCGATGTCGGGGTAGTCGTTGTCGAATACTTCGCGCAGCAGGAAGGCGGCGCGCTCCTCGGGTTTGAGGCGCTCCAGCAGCAACAGGTAGGCAAAGGACACATCGCTATGCTGCTCCAGCAGCGCCTCCGGCGAAGGCGCCAGGCTGGCCTGGCCGTACAGGTCGATCTCGGCGGCCGGTTCGGCCAGGTCCACCAGGGGTTCCGGCAGCCAGTGGCCGACGTAGTGCTGGCGCTCCTGCTGCAGCTGGCGCAGGCGATCGATGCACAGCCGCGTCACCACCGTCACCAGCCAGGCCTCGGCCGATTCCAGTTGCTGCCGGTCCTGGGCATGCCAGCGCAGCCAGGCGTCCTGCAGCACGTCTTCGGCATCGCTGCGCGAGGCCAGCATGCGGTAGGCCACGCCGAACAGGCGCGGCCGGTGGCGGGTGAAGAGGTCGAGATCGTCTGCCATCAGCGCAGCCGGCGGGTGCCGAGGATCAGCCCTGCTTGAGCTTGCGCGCGATGTCCAGCGCGAAGTAGGTCAGCA
Source organism: Herbaspirillum sp. C7C2 (assembly GCF_022627865.1). Lineage (NCBI taxonomy): Bacteria > Pseudomonadati > Pseudomonadota > Betaproteobacteria > Burkholderiales > Oxalobacteraceae > Herbaspirillum > Herbaspirillum sp. C7C2. The sequence goes on along the minus strand of NZ_JABXGI010000026.1, from coordinate 26,598 downwards.
CGCCATCGGCGCCGGCGCGCTTGAAGGCCATCATGGCTTCCATCATGGTCTTGTCGTGATCCAGCCAGCCGTTCTGGGCGGCGGCCTTGATCATCGCGTATTCGCCGCTGACCTGGTAGGCGAAGGTGGGCACGCGGAATTCGTCCTTCACGCGGCGCACGATGTCCAGGTAAGGCATGCCCGGCTTGACCATCACCATGTCGGCGCCTTCCTTGAGGTCCAGCGCGACTTCGCGCAGGGCCTCGTCGCTGTTGGCCGGGTCCATCTGGTAGGTGGCCTTGCTGCCCTTGCCCAGGTTGGCGGCCGAGCCGACCGCATCGCGGAAGGGGCCGTAGAAGGCCGAGGCATACTTGGCCGAGTAGGCCATGATGCGGGTGTAGATATGGCCCTTTGCTTCCAGCATGGCGCGGATGGCGGCGATGCGGCCGTCCATCATGTCCGAGGGGGCGACCACGTCCACGCCGGCATCGGCCTGGGTTTGCGCCTGCCTGACCAGCAGCGCGAGGGTTTCATCGTTGAGGATGTAGCCGGTCTCGTCCAGCACGCCGTCCTGGCCGTGGCTGGTGTAGGGGTCCAGCGCCACGTCGCACAGCACGCCCAGTTCGGGGAAGCGCTCTTTCAGCGCCCGCACCACACGTGGGACCAGTCCATCCGGGTTGGTGGCTTCGATGCCATCGGGCGTCTTCAGGGCCGGATCGATCACCGGGAACAGCGCCAGCACCGGCACGCCCAGCTTCACGCATTCTTCGGCCACCGGCAGCAGCGCATCCAGCGACAGGCGTTCCACGCCCGGCAGCGAGGCCACGGGGGTGCGCAGGTTCTGACCTTCCTGCACGAATACCGGATAGATCAGGTCGGCGCTGGTGATGACGTTTTCGGCCATCAGCGCGCGCGAGAAGGCATCGCGACGCATGCGGCGCATGCGCAGGGCAGGGTAGGCGGCGTTGGAACTGAAATCGGTCAAGGACATAGGTTCGCTTTCAATAAAGAGATGTTGTATGACGCTATCTTGAAATATTTTCTAGGCAAATATCGCTAACTTCGGAAAATTGCCTGCTTAGATTCGAGCGGCGAACAACTTTCCCTCGGTATGGCTTATCTTTGCTGCGGGTAATTCATTTGCCCCCCGCTTCCCCTTCCCTCCCTGAGCGGGGCCGATCGCGCTAGCGATAGGCGTTCGCCCCGGAGAATATCCCTGTTCTCCGGGGTTTTTTTCGTCATGACGTTTTACTCCGGTCCGAAGGATGTCGCCTTGTCGGCGATCAGGCTTGCTGTGTGTCCTGATCTTGGGCGACGTCGTCGTCGGCCACCGCGGCCGAGGCTGCTGGCTGGTTCAGGCCGGCCAGTTCCACGATCTTGTCGTTGGCCTCTTCCAGGCCGGTCCGCTTGAGGGCGGAAAACAGTTGCACCGTGAACGGGAAGGGCTGGCCGTTTTCATCGACATAGCTCTGCAGGTAGGTCTGGGCCTGGCGCAGGGCGTTGGTGGACTCATTGCGGTTGAGCTTGTCGGCCTTGCTCAGAATGCAATGGATGGGTTTGCCGGTCGGTGCGAACCACTCGATCATCTGGATATCCAGGTCGGTGAAGGGACGGCGCGAATCGACGATCATCACCAGCGCTGCCAGCTGTTCGCGCTGTCGTACGTAGTCGCCCAGCAGGGCTTGCCAGTGGTGCTTGGCCGAGCCGGACACCTCGGCATAGCCATAGCCTGGCAAGTCCACCAGCATGGCCCGGATGTCATCCGGGCGCGCCTCGTCGTTGCGGTGCTGCCCGACGTGGGCGCCGCCGATGGAGAAATAGTTGATGTGCTGGGTGCGTCCCGGCGTCTTGGAGGCGAAGGCCAGGCGTTTCTGGTTGCACAGTACGTTGATGGCACTGGACTTGCCGGCATTGGAACGCCCGGCGAAGGCGATCTCCGGTACGCTGGTCTTGGGCAGGTCCCGCAGGTGATTGACGGTGGTGAAGAAACGGGCTTGCCAAAGTTGCGACATGGTGGGGGGAAATCCGAAAGAGGAGGGAAAAACGCGGAGAAGCTATTGTACAATGGCCCGAAACCCAACGCCTCGTTGACGCCGGGCAAGTAAAAAATATGGCGGCCATTGGAGACAGGTCAAACGACGGGCATTTGGTTTAGGGGCAGCTAGCCGCCGAACGGGCAAAATCTCTCAATTCCACAATAAGTATTAGGGTGACGAATGAACCGTGCCTTTTCCCCACTGTTGTACTCCGTTTTTGCTGCCATCCTGGCAGTGGCCAGCGCAGCCCACGCGGCTGACGACAAGAAGACCCCGATCAAGGCCGATCCGGCCAAGGGCGAAGCGCTCTACACCAATGGCGACAATGCGCGCAACATCGTGGCCTGCGTGTCCTGCCACGGCGCGGCAGGCAATTCGACCATCACCCAGAATCCCAAACTGTCCGGCCAGCATGAGGCCTACATCGCCAAGCAGTTGCTGAACTTCCGTACCCCGGATCGCAACAATCCGGTGATGTCGCCGATGGCCAAGGCCTTGTCGGACGAGGACATCCACAACGTCGCGGCTTATCTGGCCACCCAGGCACCCAAGCCCGGCGCGGCCAAGAACAAGGACACCATCGACCTGGGCAAGCACATCTGGCGCGGTGGCATCGCCGCCAAGAACGTGCCGGCCTGTGCCGGCTGCCACAGCCCCAATGGTGCCGGCATTCCGGCCCAGTATCCGCGCCTGGCCGGCCAGCACCAGGATTACACGGTGGCCCAGTTGACCAACTTCCGCGGCGGCGCGCGTACCAACAGCGTGCAGATGACCAGCATTGCCGAACGCCTGTCGGACAAGGAAATCAAGGCAGTGGCCGATTACATCGCCGGCCTGAAATAAGCCATCTGCGGGATTGCGCAGAGGGATGGCAAGATCAAAGGCGGCCCCGTGCCGCCTTTTTTCATCGGCTTCATTGGCCCTCCCTTTGCCTTCATCAGCCTTCACCTGCCTTGATGCAGGTCGTGGCATTCCGGGCCCGCCTGGCCGAAGATATCGCCCGTCGCGCTGGTCCGGCTGCGGCCCAGCGCGCCGACATACCCGGATGGCGTTGGCGCCTATTGCCGATGGCATATCACGGACTTTCTCCCGGAGCGGTAAAATCCGGGTTCGCATCGCTTTGCCGACCGGCAAGGTGCCCCCCAGGTAAGCGGAACCGGCAGGCCCGGTCCGGTAAGGCAGGAATATGACGACGGGCAGCAGTACCCAAGGAATCCAGATCAGGACCCGCCAGCGCTGGTTGGGAGAGGCGGTCGAACTGATCTCATCGATGCGTTTTGCCATCAGCCTGTTGACGCTGATCGCCATCGCCTCGGTGATCGGTACGGTGATGAAGCAGAACGAGCCGATGCCCAACTACGTCAACCAGTTCGGCCCGTTCTGGTTCGAGATCTTCGCCAAGGTGGGTCTGTACGCGGTCTATTCGGCCTGGTGGTTCCTGCTGATCATGGGTTTCCTGGTGCTGTCGACCTCGCTGTGCATCGCCCGCAACGGTCCCAAGATGCTGCGCGACGCCAAAAGCTGGCGCGACAACGTGCGCGAGCAGTCGCTGCGCAATTTCCATCACAAGCACGAGTGGCAGAGCGGCGAGGCGCCGGCCGAGGCCGCGGCCCGACTGGTGCGGCAGGTGGCGTCCAAGGGCTACAAGACCAAGCTGGCCGACCGGGATGGCGCAATGCTGCTGGCGGCCAAGCAGGGTGCGGCCAACAAGTGGGGCTACATCTTCGCGCACGCGGCCATCGTCATCATCTGCCTGGGTGGCTTGCTCGACTCGGACCTGCCGATCCGCTTCCAGCAGTGGTTCTATGGCAAGCAGGCCTTCGCCGGCAACGGCATCATTTCCGAGATTCCTGAACGCTATCGCCTGGGCCTGAACAACCCGACCTTCCGCGGCAATACGCTGATCCCGGAAGGCTCCAGCAGCAGCACGGCCATCATTCCGCAAAAGGATGGCGTGATGATCCAGGACCTGCCCTTCACCATCTCGCTCAAGCGCTTCATCATCGATTTCTACTCCACCGGCATGCCCAAGCTGTTCGCCAGCGAAGTGGTGGTGCGCGACCATGAAACCGGCCGCGAGACCGCCGCCACCATCAAGGTCAACGAGCCGCTGATCTACAAGGGCGTGGCGATCTACCAGTCCAGCTTCGAGGACGGCGGCAGCAAGCTCAAACTGGTCGGCTATCCGATGCGGGGCGGTGCCAACGGTCGTTTTGAACTGGCCGGCGAGGTCAACGGCACCACTGCGCTGCCCACCGCGCTGGGCGACTACACCATCGAATGGAGCGGCTTCCGTCCCTTCAATGTGGAAAACATGCAGGCCGCGGCCTCGGGCTCCACTGCCGGCTCCACCTCGGGTGATGCACGCGCGGTCAACGTCGGCAAGAACGTCAATCGCGGCTTCATCGAGGGCCTGGACAAGCACCTGGGCTCCAGTGCCAAGAATGCCAACAGCAAGGACTTCAAGAACGTCGGCCCGAGTGTGCAATACAAGTTGCGCGACAAGACCGGCCAGGCCCGCGAGTATTTCAACTACATGCAGTCGCTGCCCATCGACGGCGCCGACGTCTTCCTGGCCGGCATGCGCGAGCAGCCCGACCAGCCTTTCCGCTACCTGCGCATCCCGGCCGACGACAACGACAGCGTGGCCGAGTGGATGCGCCTGCGCGCCGCCCTGGCCAATCCGGCGCTGCGCGAGGAAGCCGCCCGTCGCTATGCCCAGCAGGCCATCAGTGGCGGGCGCGAAGCCTCGCCGGTGCTGCGTGAGCAGCTGCAGCAGTCGGCGCTGCGCGGCCTGTCCATCTTCGCCGGTGATGGCAAGGTGTCCGGCTATATCGCCGTGACCCGCTTCCTGGAGCAGCTGCCGTCGGCCGAACAGGAAAAGGCCGCCGATATCTTCATGAAGATCCTCAACGGCAGCATGTGGGAACTCTGGCAGGCGGCCCGCGCCAAGGATGGCCTGGCGGCGGTGAGCAGCGACGAGAAGCATGGTCGCTTCCTGCAGCTTTCCATCAATGCACTGGCTGATGCCGCCTTCTATCCGGCCCCGGTGTTCCTGCAACTATCGGGCTTCCAGGAGATCAAGGCATCTGTGCTGCAGGTGACGCGTTCGCCGGGCAAGAAGGTGGTCTACCTGGGCTGTCTGTTCCTGGTGCTGGGGGTGTTCGCGATGCTGTACATCCGCGAGCGCCGTCTGTGGATCTGGATCAAGCCGGCCGCCGATGGCCAGGGCAGCCAGGCGCTGATGGCCATGAGCACCCAGCGCCGTACGCTGGACTTCGACAAGGAATTCGAGCAGATGAAGGGCCGCCTCTCGGGGGCGGCATCGCCGGCCGCAAGCGGAACCGGTAAAGATTGAACATGCCGCCGACGTATGGCGGTTATCATCCGGGGCAGATCAGCGCGCCAGCCGCTTTGGCTGGCACCGCCCGGGACAGCAGCAGTGGAGAACACAATGGAACTGACCCAAGCAAACCAGGCCTATTCTGAAGAACAGGGCTTCTTCCGCCGCCTTGGCATCGTGGACTGGCTCTACGCCGCCTTGCTGGTGGCCGGCGCGCTGTACGCCTTCGGGCGCTTCGGCGCCTACATGGATTACTACGAGAAGGCGGTGCTGCTGCTGGCCGCACCCACCTTCGCCTGGCTGGGCTGGCACTGGAAGCCGGTACGCCTGCTGATGGTGGTGATCGCGGTGCTCTCGCTGGGTGCCATCGCCATGTACGGCGGCGCACTGGAGTTGGCCGACAAGAAGTTCTTCCTGAAATACATGCTCTCCAGCCAGTCCGCCATTCTCTGGATGAGCGCGCTGTTCTGCCTGTCCACCCTGTTCTACTGGGGCGGCCTGGCCACCACCGCCGGCACCGGCAACGCCATCGGCTCGCGCCTGTGCTGGGCGGCCGTGGTGCTGGGCTTTACCGGCCTGATGGTGCGCTGGTACGAGTCCTACCTGATCGGGCCGGACGTGGGCCACATCCCCATTTCCAACCTGTATGAAGTCTTCATCCTGTTCTGCCTGATCACGGCGCTGTTCTATCTGTATTACGAAGAGCGCTACGCCACCCGCCAGCTGGGTGCCTTCGTGCTGACCGTCATCACGGCGGCGGTGGGCTTCCTGATGTGGTATACCGTCTCGCGGGATGCGGCCGAGATCCAGCCTTTGGTACCGGCGCTGCAAAGCTGGTGGATGAAGATCCACGTGCCGGCCAATTTCATCGGTTATGGCACCTTCGCCCTGGCCGCCATGGTGGCCGTGGCCTATCTGCTGCGCGAGCGCGGTTACCTGGCCGATCGCCTGCCCCCGCTGGAGGTGCTGGATGATGTGATGTACAAGGCCATTGCCGTCGGTTTCGCCTTCTTCACCATCGCCACCATCCTGGGTGCGCTGTGGGCGGCCGAAGCCTGGGGCGGCTACTGGTCGTGGGACCCGAAGGAAACCTGGGCGCTCATCGTCTGGCTCAACTACGCGGCCTGGTTGCACATGCGCCTCATGAAGGGCCTGCGCGGCCGTGCCGCGGCCTGGTGGGCGCTGGTCGGCCTGCTGGTGACCACCTTCGCTTTCCTGGGAGTCAATATGTTCCTCTCGGGTCTGCATTCCTACGGCGAACTTTGACGGCGTCGGCGGCTCCTTGATCAGGGCGGCCTCGCCCCCCTGAACCATAAGGAGCAAGCATGAACGACAGCACCCTGACGCCGGAACTGGTCATCTTCGATTGCGACGGCACCCTGGTCGACAGTGAAGTGGTGGCGGCGCGGGCCTGGTCCGAGTACGTGGCCAACTATGGCGTGAGCCTGAGCGCGGAAGAAGCGCTGGCGCGCTTTCGCGGCGTCAGCATGAAGTGGTGCATTTCCCACATCGAACAATTGCGGGGCCAGGTGCTGCCCGCCCATTTCGAAGAAGAATTGCGCGCGCTGATGGGCAGCCTGCTGGAGCAGCACCTGCAGCCGATCAGCGGTGCCGTGGAGATGCTGGAAAAGCTGCACCTGCCCTTCGCCCTGGCCTCCAACGCGCCGCATCACAAGATCGAGTTGTGCCTGCGCGTCACCGGCCTGCTGCCGCATTTCGCCGGGCGTATCTTCAGCGCCTACGATGTGCAGCGCTGGAAACCCGATCCCGCGCTCTTCCTGTTTGCCGCCGAACGCCTGGGCGTGCCGCCGCAGCGCTGCGCCGTGGTGGAGGACAGCCTGCCGGGCGTACAGGCGGGTCTGGCGGCCGGCATGAAGGTGATCGCCCTGCAGGAGCATGCGCTGCACCCGGAGCTGCCCGCCGGCGTGGCCGTTATCACCCACCTCGGGCAACTGCATGCGCAGCTTGCCTAAGCGCAGGCTTTCCAAGCCATGGCCGGCTTCGGTAAGATCACTCACACTTTTCACCCTGGGTAACCCTGGCAAGCATGCTCCACCCCATCGACCGCGAACGGCAGATCATCTATTGCGACCGGGCCATCGAAGTACGCCCCCTGGGTTTGCGCGAAGCGCCGGCATTGTTCGACGCCGTGCGCCAATCGATGCAGGCGATCAGTCAGTGGGAGGCCTGGTGCACCCCGGATTACAGCCTGGTCGACGCCAAGCTGTTCCTGCAGCGCGCCATCGAGCAATGGCAGGTCCATGCTGCCTATGACTTCAACATCATCGATCGCACCAATGGCCTGGTGATCGGGTCGGTTGCCGTCAATCAGGTCAGCCAGCTGAACCAGATGGCCAACCTGGGCTATTGGATCCGTGAAGGTTATACCGGCCGCGGCATCGCCGCCGTGGCGGCCCGGGCCGCGGCCGCCTTCGCCTTTGCCAAGACCGGCCTCACCCGCCTGGAGATCGTGGCCCAGGCCGGCAATCTGCGCAGCCAGCGGGTCGCGGAGAAAACCGGGGCGACGCTGGAATGCCTGGCCCGCAATCGCCTGGTCTTTCATGGCGAGCCACGCGATGCCACCGTCTTTTCACTGGTCCCAAGCGACCTGGGACGGCCGGTACCGGTGCATACCTGACCCCTGTCGCATCCCCCGATAAAAATGCCGGCAGGTAATTTTCTGTCGCTTTTTCGTCGTCTGAACTGAAATAAAGATACGTTTCGCAACAAAATTTTTGATCAGTCTTTGGTCAGAAAACCTGCACAATCCGGTCCATTCTGACAGCGCTGTCAGCCTTGATGGCTGCGGGTTTGCGCCGTTTTTGCGGGGCCGCATGAAAAGATTGTCGTGAAGTAATTTCGATTTGGCTGACAAAATACTGACTTTTCACGTATTCCAAATCGCTGCTCGGGCGTTACATAGCTAAAGCGCTGTCAAGAAACGTAGCGCTTTGTGTATCTGGAGCAGTTTCCCGGAATCAGGCAGCAAGCAACATCTTCCGGGGCGCTGCGTGTTCTCCCGAAAAAAACTCAGGACGGGAGAACGTTGAGCGTCAGCGACGTAAGAGGAAATACGATGCAAGCCATACAACGCAACAAGACCACGAACAATAACCACGCCGGCCGCGCCGCCCAACAATACGTCATGGGCGGGGAAGCGCGTACTTCCCGCCTGGCCAAGCGCCTCAAGGGTGCCGAGGCGGTACATCAGGACGATGATTGCAACGCGCGTTACGACAAGATCTCCAAGCAGATGGATGACGCGCTGGAGGGCGGTTCGCCCCAGCGCTTCAAACGTCCCAAGATGGAAAGCGACATCATCGCGCGTTGATGCCTGCACAATGAAAAACAGCCGGAGGCAGGTCTGCTCCGGCTGTCATTTTCTCCAGCATGGGCTGCTGGCGTGAGGTTTTCTGAATTTTCGTCACGCAGCCCCGGGGGCCAAGCCTGGAGGTCCAGGCCTAGAGATTTTCCTCGCGCGGGTCCCGTGCCAGCAGCCGGGCAACCATTTCCTGCACCGACACGCCATCGAACAGGGCCGCCGCCACCGCATCGGTGATCGGCATATCGATGCCTTTTTCGCGTGCCAGTGCGCGCACCGCCTGTGCACAGCGCACGCCTTCGGCAACGTGACCCAGCTCGGTCACGATATCTTCCAGCTTCTTGTTCTGCGCCAGCCCCAGCCCCACGCGACGGTTGCGGGAGAGGTCGCCGGTGCAGGTCAGGATCAGGTCACCCACGCCCGAGAGTCCCATGAAGGTCTCGGGACGCCCGCCTAGCGCCACCCCCAGCCGGGTGATTTCTGCCAGACCGCGGGTGATCAGCGCAGCGCGGGCATTCAATCCCAGTTGCAGGCCATCGGCCACGCCCGTGGCGATGGCCAGGATGTTCTTGACCGCACCACCAATCTCCACCCCCACCAGGTCATCGCTGGAATAGATGCGGATATTGTTGCCATGTACGGCCCTGACCACGCGCTCGCACAGGGCAGCGTCGGCACCGGCGATGGTCAGCGCGCAAGGCAGGCCGCGCGCCACTTCCTGCGCAAAGGACGGCCCCGACAGCACGCCGGCCGGCAGGTCGCTGCCCAAGACCTCCTGCACAACCTGATGCGGCAACAGGCGCGTACCTTCTTCCAGCCCCTTGCACAGCCAGACCAGGTTGGGAATCGCGTGATGGCGCAGATGGCCCGCCAGTTCACGCAGGCCGGAGACCGACGAAGCGGCGATCAGCAGCGACTCGGCCGGGTCGGCGCAGACGTGCTGTACGGCGGTGTCGAAATCGGAACCGACCTGCAGCTCCGGCGGCAGTGCAAATCCGGGCAGGTAGAGGCGGTTTTCGCGCTGCTGGTCGGCTTCCTGCATGGCCTGGGCATTACGGCCCCACAGCACGACCTGATGCTTGCGCGCCAGCGGGATGGCCAGCGCGGTTCCCCATGCGCCGGCGCCCAGAATGGTGATCTTCATGGCAGGTCCGTTCAGTCGCCCCAGACGTCGCCGGCCTTCACGAAGCCGCTCTGGCCATCGCGATGGCGCACCTTGACCCAGCCGTTGTTGGGGCTCTCCAGCATTTCCAGCAGCACCGACTTGTCGGCGCTGAAGACCACCGGGCTGCTTTCATCGGCCGCATTGAAGACGCGGGCGTTGGTCGCCGACACCACCAGCATGCGCTTGGGCGTGAGGGTCTTGGACTGGACCCAGGAAAGGGTTCCGGCGGCATCCCTGACCTTGCTCCATTCGCCATAGGTCAAGACCACTTCCACCGGCATGCCACGCGGCGCAACGTAGACGCGACGACCTTTCTCGGAAGGGGCGTCGTACATGATGGCGGGGGCCGCACCGACCGACTTGAAGTCCAAGGCCAGGGCATCCTTGGCCATGAAGGCGCCGAGCAGGGTGGCGGAAAGAATCAGGGACAGGCGTTTCATTGAGAAAGTCTCCGCGGAAGGGAAAGCGCCGCAGCGTGGGCTGCGGCGGCTTGGTGTCGTGCCGGCAGGCCGCAGGGGATGCGGCCGTCCGGCAGGCGGACAAGTGCTGAAAGCAGGATGGTGAAACCGGATCAGTTGACGGCGGTGGAGCCGTTGTTGACCAGGGTCGCGCCTTGCTGCTCGGCCAGCGCCTGCAGGCGCTGCTGGTAGAACACCTCGAAGTTGATCTCGGCCAGGTGCACCGGCGGGAAACCGGCGCGGGTGATGGCGTCGGCGATGTTGGCGCGCAGGTACGGGTAGATGATGTTGGGGCAGCCGATGCCCAGCAGCGGGTCCAGCTGTTCGGCGGGCACGTTGCGGATCTCGAAGATGCCGGCTTGCTTGCCCTCGACCAGGAAGGCGACCTTGTCCTTGACCTTGGCGGTCACGGTGATGGTCACGGTCGATTCGAAGACGCCTTCAGCCAGCGCCTCGGCACCGACGTCCACCGACACTTCGATCGAGGGGGCTTCCTGTTCGAGGAAGATGGCCGGCGAATTCGGCTGTTCCAGCGACAGATCCTTCAGGTAGACGCGCTGGATCTGGAAAACGGGTTGCTCTTGGGCTTCTTGGTTCTGTTCCGACATGGATCTCTTTCAGGTTCGGTGAATCGATAGGGGAGGTTTGCTGCCCTGGCGTCAGGCTTGCAGCAGCGGGTCCAGCTTGCCGGCGCGGTCCATTGCGTTCAGATCGTCAAATCCGCCGACATGGGTGTCGCCGATATAGATCTGTGGCACGGTGCGGCGGCCGGTCTTTTGCATCATCAGCTCGCGCTGTTGAGGTTCGAGGTCCACGCGGATCTTGTCGATCTGCGTGATCCCCTTGCTGGCGAGCAAGCGCTCGGCCATCATGCAATACGGGCATACGGCGGTGCAGTACATCGTGACCGGGGCGCTCATTTTGCCTCCTTGGTGGTCAGCGGCAGGCCCTGGCCCTGCCAGGCGTCGATGCCGCCATGCAGGCCGTAGACCTCGGTAAAACCGGCTTTCTTGAGCGAACCCTCGGCGCGATTGGCCTGGGTGCCGTTCTTGCAGACCACGATGACCGGACGGCCCTTCATCTTGTCCAGTTCGCCGATGCGCTGCGGCAACTCCTTCAGGGGGATATTGCGGGCTTCGCGCAGGTGGCCGGCGGCGAATTGTTCCGGTTCACGCACGTCCAGCACCAGCACCTTGCCCTGGTTGAGCATCTGCGTGGCCTGCAGCAGGCTGAGCTTGTTGCCGCGCTGTTGCAGGTAGGGAACCAGCAGGGTACCGCCGGAGACCAAGGCCAGGGCGATCAGGAAAATATTGTCGATGATGAATTTCACGGCAGTCCAATGAGTTTACTGAATCCCGGCATTATAAAATAGAAGCATTCGTGGTTTGCATCCGGACCGAACAGTCTAAGGTCTGCACCCGGTCTCGCGTAGTCGACCTTGGGGCAACCGCACCGCTTTCTCCATCATCAAAACTAGTCCCGCTATGTACAAAATCGTATTCATGCGCCACGGCGAATCGACCTGGAACCTGGCCAACCGCTTCACCGGCTGGGTCGATGTCGACCTCACCGAAAAAGGCGTGGCCGAAGCCCGTCAGGCCGGCAAGCTGCTCAAGGAAGCCGGTTTCTCCTTCGACCTGGCCTATACCTCGGTGTTGAAGCGCGCCATCCGCACCCTCTGGACCACGCTGGATGAAATGGACCAGATGTACATCCCCATCAAGAACGACTGGCGCCTGAACGAACGCCACTACGGCGCCCTGCAAGGTCTGAACAAGGCCGAGACCGCCGCCCAGTATGGCGACGAGCAGGTGCTGGTCTGGCGTCGCAGCTACGATACCCCGCCCAACCCGCTGACCCCGGGCGAAGAGCGCGATGCCTTCGGCGACGCCCGCTACGCCGGCCTCTCGCGCGAACAGGTGCCGCTGACCGAATGCCTGAAGGACACCGTGGCCCGCGTGCTGCCGGCCTGGAACGACTCCATCGCCCCGGCCATCCGCGCCGGCAAGCAGATCATCATCTCCGCCCACGGCAACAGCCTGCGCGCCCTGATCAAGTACCTCGACGGCATCAGCGACAACGACATCGTCGGCCTGAACATCCCCAACGGCCAGCCGCTGGTCTATGAGCTGGACGCCGACCTGAAGCCCATCAAGAGCTACTACCTGGGTGACCAGTCCGCCATCGAGGCAGCACTCAAGGCCGTGGCCAATCAAGGGAAGTCGAAATAAAACTGCGTTTCTCCAGCAAGGCGCCGGCCGCACTGGCCGCGCCCGTTCCCGGCAAGTGCACAGCACCGGCGCGCTCCGACCTGTTGGCCGACGCGCTGCGGGGACGTTTGCGCCCGCTGGTCCACGCACTGGCCGGATTGGCGTGCCTGTGGCTGGCACTGTCTGCAGCCCAGGCCCAGCCGATCACCGAACGGACCAGGCAAAAGCAGGCCGCCGAGAAGGAACGGGCCGACCTGCAGCAGCGCCTGACCAGCCTCAAGCGCGACATCGACCAGACCGAAACCGCCAAGGACAACGCCGCCGACGCGCTGGCCGTCTCCGAACAGGCCATCTCCAAGGCCAATCGTTCCCTGCGCGACCTGGCCCAGGAACAGCAGGAAACCGAGTCCCGCCTGGCACAACTGGTCAAGCAGCTCAATGAGCTCACCGCCCTGGTCAACGCCCAGCAGGCCCAGCTTTCCAGGCTGCTGCGCGAGCAGTACGTGGCCGGTAATGAAGATCGCATCAAGTTGCTGCTCTCCGGGGACAACCCCAATCGCATCAACCGTGAATTGCAGTACATGGGCTATGTCTCCCAGGCCCAGGCCAGGTTGATCGAAACCCTGCGCGCCAACCAGCAGGCCATCCGCGCCAACAAGGCCGACACCCAGAACGCCAAGTACGAACTGGAAGAAATCGCCCAGGAAGAACTGGAACAGAAGAAGGTCCTGGAGCGCGAAAAGGGCCGTCGCCAGACCCTGTTGTCGCAACTCTCCACCAAGCTCAATGCCCAGCGCCAGGAGGTCGGTCGCATCGAGCAGGACCAGCAGCGCCTCTCCAGTCTGGTGGACAAGCTGGCGCAGATCATCGAACAGCAGAAAAAGGCCGAAGCCGAAGCCCGCGAAAAGCGGCGCCAGGAACAATTGGCCAAAGCCAGGGCCGAACGCGAGAAGCGGCTGGCTGAACAGCGTGCCCGGGCGGCCGAGCGCGCCGCCGAAGCGGCACGGGCCGCCAGGGAGGGCAAGCCGGTACCGAAGCAGCCCGACCCGGCCGACGCCATCGACGATGACGAACCGCCGCAAAGCACCACCCTGGCGCGCAACGACACCCTGCCCGAGCCGCAGTCGGACAATTTCGGCAAGCCCTTCGCCAGCCTGCGCGGCCAGCTGCACCTGCCGGTCAAGGGTGACCTGACATCGAAATTCGGCAGTCGCCGGGGTGACGGACCGACCAGCCGGGGCCTGTTCATCCGCGCCCACGAAGGCTCGGAAGTGCGCGCCGTGGCGGCCGGCCGGGTGGTCTTCGCGGACTGGTTGCGCGGCTTCGGCAACCTGATCATCGTGGATCACGGCAATCAGTACATGACGATTTATGGCAACAACCAGTCGGTGCTCAAACGTGCCGGCGATGTGGTAAAAGCGGGCGACACTATTGCTACTGCAGGCAACAGCGGCGGTAACGAGCAATCGGGTTTATACTTTGAAATGCGGTATCAAGGCCGCGCATTCGACCCACTGGGGTGGGTAACTACTAGGTGACACATGGGCAGCAAACTCAAGAATATCGGTTTGATCGGGTTGGGCATGGTGGCAGGCGCCACCGCGATGATTCAGTTCGACGCCATCGCGCAGAAGAATGCAACGGCGTCGCTGCCCCTGGAGGAGCTGCGCCAGATGGCCGACGTATTCGGCCTCATCAAGTCGGATTACGTCGAGCAGGTCGACGACAAGAAGCTGCTGACCGAAGCCATTTCCGGCATGGTCGCCTCGCTTGATCCGCACTCCGCCTATCTGGACAAGAAGGCCTACAAGGAACTGCGCGAAGGCACCATGGGCAAGTTCGTCGGCCTGGGTATCGAAGTCGGCATGGAAGACGGCTACGTCAAGGTCATCTCCCCGATCGAGGATTCGCCGGCCTTCCGCGCCGGGATCAAGGCCGGTGACCTGATCACCCGCCTGGACAGCACCCCGGTCAAGGGCCTGACCCTGGACGAAGCCGTCAAGAAGATGCGCGGCGAACCCAACACCAAGATCACCCTGACCATCGCCCGCAAGGAAGAAGACAAGCCCATCATCCTGACCATCACCCGTCAGGAGATCCGCGTGCAGAGCGTCAAGTCCAAGGTCATCGAACCCGGTTACGCCTGGCTGCGCGTGACCCAGTTCCAGGAGCCGACGGTGGACGACATGTCCAAGAAGCTGGCCGCCATCTACGCCCAGGAACCCAACCTGAAGGGCATCGTGCTGGACCTGCGCAACGATCCGGGCGGCGTGCTGCCGGGCGCCATCGGCGTGGCTGCAGCCTTCCTGCCCAAGGATTCGGTGGTGGTGTCCACCAACGGCCAGCTGCCCAGCTCCAAGCAGACGTTCTATGCCAAGCGCGAATACTACGCCGCCAACCCGCTGTCGGACCCGCTGTCGCGCCTGCCGGATGCCATCAAGAAGGTGCCGATGGTGGTCCTGATCAACAGCGGCTCGGCCTCGGCTTCCGAAATCGTGGCCGGCGCCCTGCAGGATTACAAGCGCGCCACCATCATGGGTACCCAGTCCTTCGGCAAGGGTTCGGTGCAGTCGGTGATCGCCCTGCCGCCGGAAAAGAACACCGCCGTCAAGCTGACCACCGCCCGCTACTACACGCCCAAGGGTCGTTCCATCCAGGCCCGTGGCATCGTGCCGGACATCATGGTGGACGAATTCCCCGATGGCGATGGCCTGAACGGCCTGCGTCTGCGTGAAGCCGACCTGTCCAAGCACCTCTCCAACGACACCGACAAGTCGGCCGAAGTGAAGGCGCAAGCCCTGGACGAGCAGTCGGAAGAACGCCTGATCGCCGCCGAGAAGAAGCGCAAGCCGCTGGAATTCGGCAGCAAGGACGACTTCCAGCTGGGACAAGCCCTGAACCACCTCAAGGGCTTGCCGGTGAAGGTCTCCAATGCCAAGCCGGAAGTGCGCAACGAAGAGGGCAAGAACGCCACCCCGGTCAAGGACGAGCGCAAGGACAACAAGGCGCCGGCCGAGAAGATCGACACCACCAAGTAATCCGCCGCCCTCGGGCTGGCACACCGGGCCGCTAGCTAGCGGCCCTTTTTCATTACTGGAACGAGACACGACCTGACCATGGATGACCAACAGCTGCTGCGCTATTCGCGCCACATCCTGCTCGACGAGATCGACATCGAGGGCCAGACCCGGCTGCTGCAGGGGCATGCCCTGATGATCGGCGCCGGCGGGCTGGGCTCGCCGGCGGCCATGTATCTGGCTTCGGCCGGCGTGGGCCATATCACCCTGGTCGACCATGACACGGTGGACCTGACCAACCTGCAGCGACAGATCATGCACACCACCGCGCGCGTCGGCCAGCCCAAGGTGGACTCCGGCCGCGAGGCGCTGCAGCAGATCAACCCCGGTGTGCAGGTCACGGCACTGGCCGAGCGGGTCGAAGGCGAGCGCCTGCAGGCGCTGGTGGTCGATGCCGATGTGGTGCTGGACTGCAGCGACAACTTCGCCACCCGTCACGCCGTCAACCGCGCCTGCGTGGCGGCCGGTGTGCCGCTGGTCTCGGGCGCGGCGATCCGCTTCGACGGCCAGGTCAGCGTCTTCGACAGCCGCCAGGAAAAGGCCCCCTGCTATGCCTGCCTGTTTCCGCCCGAGCGCGAGTTCGAGGAAGTGCAATGTTCCACCATGGGCGTGTTCTCGCCGCTGGTCGGCATCATCGGCACCATGCAGGCGGCCGAGGCCATCAAGCTGCTGGCCGGCATCGGTCGCTCCCTGGCCGGGCGCCTGCTGCTGCTGGACGCCCGCGAGATGGAATGGACCTCGATCACCGTGGGCCGCGACCACCAGTGCCCGGTCTGCGCGCAGCGGCACGACTGAGCGCCGTAGCTTGCTGCCCGGTCTTCTGGTATAAACTCGGTTGGATGTTGCAATGCAATTGCTACGCGGCATCAAGCCAGGCTGATGTTCGGAACGACCATAATTCATAAGCGCGATCAGCCCGCCCCGCCTTGCCCGTCAAAGGGGAGTCATGAACCGCTCCATGAACCACCGCGCCGCCGGCGCGTCGCTGCCCGAGGTCAGGATCCTGTTGTGCCCGAGGCTTGGCATCCGGAATCGTTGGTGTACAATCCTTGACCGCGAAAAAGCGTACGCCATCGGCCTGCAGGCCAGCCCGGAGATCCCGCAACGGCCCCACCGAGCGTCAACGTCAATCGAAGAGGTGCCCACGCGGCTAGGGAAGTGGATTCAAAAGCGACCTGTTCCGGCAGCCAAGTATCAGCCGGGATAATGGATATAGTTGAAAAACCCGTAGTATTGAAAGTAAGCGAAGTGGCAACCAAGACTCCCAAAACTACCCCTGCAGCGCAGTTGCTGACCGAGGAAGAAATCCTCAAGATGGACGAGAAGGACTACATGAACGAAGCGCAGCTTGCTTTCTTCAAGGCCCGTCTCCAGCAGCTGGAAAAGGATCTGCTCAAGAACGCGGATGAAACCACCGAACACCTGCGCGAAACCGTGCTGGTGCCGGATCCGGCCGACCGCGCCACCATCGAGGAAGAACACGCCCTCGAACTGCGTACCCGTGACCGTGAACGCAAGCTGCTCAAGAAGGTGCAGCAGTCCATCGTGTCCATCGACAACGGCGAGTACGGATGGTGCGAAGAGACCGGCGAACCGATCGGCATCCCGCGTCTGCTGGCGCGCCCGACCGCGACCCTGTCGCTGGAAGCGCAGCAACGCCGCGAGTTGAAGCAGAAGCTCTACGGCGACTGATCCCCGCCCCGCAGGATGAAGCCTGTGCCGCGACGCGGCCAGGCATGGCGCCGGCAGCCCGTGTTGCCGGTGCAGGATCATTGACCCCGGTTTTTCGGACTGGCCAGCTATGAGCCACGGGGTAGAATCCTTCATATCCGAATTTAAAGACCACCGGTAGTACTGCATGTTGAGCGGCATTGCAGGGTGTTCGATGTCAGTACCTTCAGTTCATCGTCAGTAGCCCCTGAAAAAGCTGCAAAAGCTGCAAACGCGGTCGAAGCTGTTGCGTCATCCGTATTGCACTGGTCTGCCCGCCTCTGCCCTGTTTTGTGTTGCGTGTGTTTGCAGCCCTGTCGTCCACTTGCCGATCCGTTCCATGAACCGACTGCGTTCCCTGCGTAGCTTCACCGTCATTGCCATGCTGGCGATGTCGTTGCTGTTCGCGCAGATGCTGGGGTTTGTCCACGGCATCGCGCACGCGGGCTGGGCACCGGGCACGGTGCACTCGCTGATCAGCGACGCCCTCTTCGACGAAGCCGAGCCGGCCTCGGTCAGTACCGGTCAGGATGCGCATGTGCACGGTCCCCATGCCCACGACCTGCATCACTCCTGCGTCGCCTACGATGCCGCAGCCCTGTCGGCCGGTGTCCATTTCAGTTTCCCTCCCTTGCCGCTGTTGCCGCCGCTACGCGTGCTGGCCCTGTGGCTGGCGTTCTCCTCGTGGGACGCCCCGCTCAACTGCCATTTCTCCTCCCGCGCCCCGCCGCGCTGAATTCCTTCCCCTCGCAAGACCCATCTGACTGGTTGCCGGTTGTCCCTCGCGCCTCCGTATGCCGCGCGCCCTCGTCCCTGACGAGGCGCCTGCGTACGGGCGCGTGCTGACGGCCGGTGTATCCGCGCCGCCTGTCTCCACCAGAACAGGACAGGCAGCGCCTCGCGCAAAACAAGGAATTCACAATGGCTTTCCAACGCCAACTCATTGCTTCGGCCGTCCTCACCGCCCTGGCTGCCTGGTCCATGTCCGCTACGGCCCAGACCACCTCTGCGACCACCACTGACTCCGCCGCGCTGGCCTCCACCCCGCCGGCTGCGCCCGCACCAGCGCCCCTGCAACCCATCGTCGTCACCGCCACCCCCTTCGCATCACAGGAAGACGTGCAGGTGCTCGCGCCCGCCAAGGTGATCACCGGCGACGAACTGCGCAACAAGCTCGGCAACTCCCTGGGCGACACCCTCTCCGGCGAACTGGGCGTGTCGGCCTCGGCCTTCGGCGCCGGTGCATCGCGTCCCATCATCCGCGGCATGGAAGGCCCGCGCGTGATGATCCTGCAGAACGGCATGGGCGTCTCCGATGTTTCCACCGTCTCCAACGACCACGCCGTCGCCACCGAAGCCGCCACTGCGCGCCAGATCGAAATCCTGCGTGGCCCGGCCGCGCTGCTGTACGGTTCGGGCGCCATCGGCGGCCTGGTCAACGTGGTCAATGACCGCATCCCGACCGAACTGGTGGGCAAGCCCACCGGCACCGTCGAAGCCCGCTACGGCACCGTGGACGGCGAAAAGAACAGCTCCTTCTCGCTGGACACCTCGGCCGGCCAGATCGGCCTGCACCTGGACGGCAACTATCGCGACACCGACAACTACAAGATCCCCGGCAATGCGCGCCAGGGCGATACCGCCAGCGCCTCCGGTCGCCTGCCCAATTCCTTCACCCACGAGACCAGCCTGGGGGCCGGCATTTCCTACGTCGCCAACTGGGGCTATATCGGCCTGTCGGCGGCAACCCTGGATGATCACTACGGCATCCCCACCGATGAAATGTCCTTCATCGACCTGCACCAGAACCGCTACGACCTCGACACCGTCGTCAACAACCCGTTTGCCGGCATCGAGAAATTCCGCTTCCGCATGGGTTATACCGATTACACCCATATCGAAAAGGAGCAGGATGGCACCCCCGCCACGGTGTTTGCCAACCGCGCCCTGCAGACCCGCTGGGAGTTGACCCACGCACCGCTGGCCGGTTGGCACGGTACCTTCGGCATACAGACCGAGCAGAGCAATTACTCGGCCCTGTCGGCCGACACCGGCGCGGCCGAACTGACTCCGCCGACCCGTTCCACCTCGTTTGCCGGCTTCCTGGTCGAAGAACGCCAGTTCGGCCAGGTGCTGGTCAGCGGCGGCCTGCGCGGCGAGAGTGTCAAGCGCAGTCCCGACAGTGGCAGCGGCCTGCCAGGACGGGACTTCAGCCTGCTGTCCTGGTCCACCGGTGCCCTGTGGAGCTTCCAGCCGGGCTATGGCCTGGGCCTGACCTATTCGTTCGCCCAACGCGCACCGACGGTGGAAGAGCTGTACTCCAACGGCCCGCACGAATCGACCGCCACCTTCGACATCGGCGATAACCAGCTGAAGAAGGAAACTTCACACAACATCGAACTGAGCCTGCAGAAGACCGAAGGCCTGGTGCGCTGGAAGGGCAATGTCTTCCGCAACAAGGTCAACAACTACATCTACGGCCGTACCAACGGCCAGGTCGATGACAGCGGTGCTGCAGATCCCACCGGCGAATTCACCCAGCGCTTCTGGTCGCAGGCCGACGCCACCATCCGTGGCGTGGAAGCCGAGGTCAGCTACAACTGGAACGGCGAAGGCCTCTCCAGCCGGGTCTTTGCCGACACCTCGCGTGGCACCCTCGATAGCCTCGGCAACCTGCCCCTGCAGCCGGCCACCCGCTATGGCGTCGAGATGGCCTACAAGACCGGCCCCTGGGCCAGCGGCGTGAAGGTGTTGCGCGCCCAGAAGCAGGATCGCCTGGCCTCCTTCGAAAACTACGAGACCCCGTCCTATACCCAGCTGGACGCCAACCTGTCCTATACCCAGCGCCTCAATGGCGTGAAGCTGACCTGGTTCGCCCTGGCGCGCAATCTCCTGAACCAGGACATCCGCCTGTCCACCTCGGTGCTGCGTGAATCGGTGCCACTGGGTGGCCGCAACTTCATCGTGGGGGTGCGCAGCGCCTTCTGATCGCTGATCCACGACCGACAGGCCAGCGGACCCGGATCCGCTGGCCCCTCCAGTGCGAGCGGGAGACTGCGCCTCCCGCCAGCGCGGCTTGCCCGGCCGTCTCCGCAAGGAGGCGCCGGGCTTTTTTTGCGCCCCGGGTCGGGGCGCGCTGGATCAACTGCATGGCCGCATCACGGTGCCGGCGGGAAGTCCAGAACGGTGTCGTTCACACGGTTGAACAGGTTGGTGAAGGTGATCGCAGTCACGGCCAGCAGGGTATCGACGATCTGCGCATCGCTATAGACAGCACGCACGCGCGCCACCACGTCGGCCTCGACGGTGCCGCTGCTGCCCACCAGCAGGCGGGCGAAATCGGCCAGCACGTCCAGCTTGTCGTCGCCGGAGGCCTGGCCGTGGCGCACGCCCTGGATGGCCTGGGCCGACAGACCGACCTTCTTGCCCATCAGCGAGTGCGCCGCCAGGCAGTAATCGCAACCGGCCTTTTCGCTCACGGCCAGCTTGATGGCTTCGATTTCCTGGGCCGACAGGCTGCTCTTGCGCAGAGCGCCATCCAGATGCAGGGCCGATTCCAGGGCGACTGGGCTGAGCGAGCCGATGCCGGCGTAGGCATTGGGCACCATGCCGACAGCCGACTTGATGGCGGCAAACAGTTGGGCGGCCTGGCCGGTGGCTTCGGTAACGGGGGAAGTGGTAAGACGGGGCATGACAGTTCTCCTGTGAGAGGTTAGCGCCGGCGTTGGCGGGATTGCCGTGAGTGCCGTGTTGCGCATGGATGTACTGTAGGCCTGTAGATTGAAATTATGAATGCTTGAAAATGACTTAAAATTGCTCAAAAAACTCAACCACCCTGAATTCGTTGAAGGAATCCGCCGATGGACGCGCTCAGTCGTCTCCTCTCTCTCCACCCCGTGCGAGCCGGGCTGGATATCCGCTGCCGCTTCGGCCAGCCCTGGGACCTGCCCAATCCGGCCTTGCCCACCGGGGTGGCCCCGTATCACTTCATCCTGGAAGGGCAGGCCCAACTGCAGCTGCCCGATAGCGAAGCCCTGACCCTGCAGGCCGGCGACCTGGTGATCCTCACCCGTGGCGCCGCCCACCATCTCTCCATCGCTCCCGCCACCCCTGCCACCCAGGCCAGTCCTGTGCGCCTGGGCAGCACGGCGGCGCCGGTCACGCTGCATGTCAACGATGACCAGGGCGGAGGCAGCCAGCCTCTCTCCGATTTCCTCTGTGGACAATTTCATTTCGAGGCCCCGCATTCCAACGCTCTGATGCAGGCCCTGCCCGAGCTGCTGCTGGTGCGCAGCGCCGAACTGCCCGAAGGCGATGGCCTGCGCACGCTTGCCACGCTGTTGCGCAACGAATGCGGCGGCGCCGATGGACAGGGCGAACTGCGCTCGGGCGCCCAGGCCGTGGTGGCCGGGCTGGCAGCGGCCCTGTTCGGCCTGGCCCTGCGCGCCTGGCTGGCACGGGGCGGTCCGCAACCGGGTTTGCTGGCGCTGCTGGCGCATCCGGTCTTGCAGAGCGCGATGCAGGCCATGCTGGAATCACCCCAGGAGGACTGGCCGCTGCCGCGCCTGGCCGGCCTGTGCCACATGTCACGTGCCACCTTCGTGCGACGCTTCCAGGAAGTGGGCGGCACCACACCCGGTGAGGTTCTGCTGCAGTTGCGCATGGCGCGCGCCGCCCGCCTCTTGAGCTACAGCAAAATGGGCACGGCACAGATCGGCGAAGCAGTGGGTTATCAGTCGGAAGCGGCCTTCAATCGCGTCTTCAAGAAATACAGCGGACTCGGGCCGGGTGCCTACCGGCGCAGGAGCAGGGCCGCAGAGGCGGCGGGAGAAGAGGGCAGGGGCTAGCGCAGGGGGGAGGAGGAGGGGCGGCGGAGGGGCGGAGGGATTCAGCGGATCGGCAGGCGGATGGTGTTCTTCACCTCTTCCATCACCGCATAGGTATGCGTCTCGCGCACGCCTTTGAGCTGCAGCAGCGACTTGCCCAGGAATTCTCGATAGGCATTCATGTCCTTGACCCGCGACTTGACCAGATAGTCGAAGCCGCCCGCCACCATGTGGCATTCCATGATCTCGGGAATGCTCTGCACGCTCTTCTTGAACTCGGCGAAGA
This sequence comes from Herbaspirillum sp. C7C2, assembly GCF_022627865.1. Taxonomy (NCBI): domain Bacteria; kingdom Pseudomonadati; phylum Pseudomonadota; class Betaproteobacteria; order Burkholderiales; family Oxalobacteraceae; genus Herbaspirillum; species Herbaspirillum sp. C7C2. Next base: position 4,186 of record NZ_JABXGI010000026.1, on the reverse strand, counting down.
CATCCGGCGTGGTGCGGTCCAGCACCACCTCGATGAACACCAGCAGCGACACATCGAGCAATTCCGGATTCAACTGCGCCGCAAAACCCAGGATATAGCCTGCCTCCTGCAGCTTGCGCACCCGTTCCAGGCAGGCTGCCGGCGACAGGTTCACACGGGCGGCGAGATCGACGTTGCTGATGCGACCGTCGTTTTGCAGCTCCGCCAGAATTTTCTTGCTGATCTTGTCGAGTCCGGCCATGGTTTCTGAACTTTATTCAGTTAAAAAAATTTAGAGTGAATTTTATTCTGATTATAAAGGGAATAAACGCGCCTAATATCAAGGAAGAGTCAATAGAATCCTCCCTCATAAAAAACACAACGTAATGCGGGCATGAAGCGCCGGAAACGGCCTTCTGCGCGGATGACAGCAGTATCTCGGCCAGAGTGTTGACGAGTTTTGTTTTGCCAGGGCTTGCCTGCGCTTACCCCTGTATTCGCAGAAAGTACAGCATCAACGGAATTGCATCGCCCGCGCCCACAAGGCGCGGGGTGGCGCAAATCCTGCTTTTCCAGCGTTTTCAATGCAATCACCAACCGCAGTCTGACTTTCTAGAAGAGAGGAAACACCCCATGTTCAAGCGCGTCTCCGGACTCAACATCATCGCAGCCTCGCTGGCGCTGATCCCCGCCTTCGCCATGGCGCAAGAAGCGCAGGTCGTGAAGATCGGTTTCTCCAGCCCCCTGACCGGTCCCCAGGCATCAGCCGGCAAGGACAACCAGGGCGGTCTGATGATGGCAGTCGAGCGTCTGAATGCGCAACCCATCACCGTGGGCGGCAAGAAGATCAAGTTCGAAGTCATCGCCGAAGACGACCAGGCCGATCCCAAGCAGGGCGTGGCCGTGGCACAGAAGCTGGCTGACCAGGGTGTCAAGGCCATCGTCGGTCCCTACAACTCGGGCGTGACCATCCCCGCCTCGCGCGTCTACAACGATGCCGGCATCGTGGTGGCCACCGTCGCCTCCAACCCCAAGATCACCCAGCAAGGTTTCGCCACCCTGTTCCGCGTGGCCGCCAGCGACAGCCAACTGGGCGGCAAGATGGCCCTGTACGCAGCCAAGGAGCTCAAGCTCAAGCGCGTGGCCGTGATCGATGACCGCACCGCCTACGGCCAGGGCCTGGCCGAGGAATTCGCCAAGGTCGCCAAGGCCAACGGCATCGAAGTGGTCAGCAAGGACTTCACCAACGACAAGGCCACCGACTTCACCGCCATCCTGACCTCGATCAAGGGCAAGAAGCCCGACGCCGTGTTCCTCGGTGGTTATGCTCCGCAAGGCGGCCCGATCAAGCGCCAGATGAAGCAACTGGGCATCGACGTCCCCCTGATGGGCGGCGACGGCATCTGCTCGCCGGAAATGGGTCGTCTGGGTGGCGACGCCATTGGCGAGACCGTCTACTGTACCCAAGGCGGCACCATGCTGGACAAGGCCAAGGACGGCAAGATCTTCGCCGACGACTACCAGAAGAAGTACAGCCGTCCTGCCGAAACCTATGCGGTCTCGTTCTATGACGGCATGATGCTGATCGCCCAGGCCATGAAGCAGGCCAACTCCATCGAGCCCAAGGCCTTCGGCCCGGCCCTGGCCAAGATCAGCTACAAGGGCGTGGCCGGTCAGTACGACTTCGACGCCAACCACGACCTGAAGCAATCGCCCGTGACCGTCTATCGCTTCAAGGACGGCCTGCCGGTCCCCCTGACCAGCTACTGATCGGTCCGCCAGACGGCCTGATCCAGCCGCCCGCTTTTGCGGGCGGCGCGCCAGGCGTCCCCTACCCCGCTCCAGAGTTGTACATCCCCGCTTCCCGCCGGCCCAGGCCGGCTCGGGAGCGGTTTGTCGTACCCGCTTGCGCCTGCACGGCAGCCTGTTCCGCCGACCGGCGCGGCACAGTGTTAGGCTGTGCCTTTGGCGGCGCGCAGCATACCCGGAAGGAAGTCACATGCTCAGCTACACCCGTACCGTCCAGACCATCGATGCCCACACCGGCGGCGAACCGCTGCGCATCGTCGTCTCCGGCCTGCCCAAGATCCCCGCCGGCACCATCCTGCAGCAGCGCGCCTGGCTGCGCGAACACCGCGACGACCTGCGCTGTTTCCTCATGAACGAGCCGCGCGGCCACGCCGACATGTATGGCGCCTACCTGCTGCCGCCGGTCACCGCCGGTGCCGACTTCGGCGTCATCTTCATCCACAACGAAGGCTATAGCGACATGTGCGGCCACGGCATCATCGCCCTGGGCAAGGTGCTGGTAGAAATGGGTTACGTCGAGCGCACGCAGCCGCAGACCCGCATCTGCTTCGATGCCCCGGCCGGCTTCATCGAAGCCTTCGTCGAGTGGGACGGTGTGCGTGCCGGCAAGGTCAGCTTCAACAACGTGCCGGCCTTCCTCTATCGTCGCGATGTCGAGGTGCAGACCCCCAGCTTTGGCAAGGTCACCGGTGACATCGTCTTCGGCGGCGCCTTCTACTACTACATCAACGCCGCCCAGGCCGGCCTGACCGTCAAGCCCGAACTGGTGCGCCAGCTGATCCAGCTGGGCGCCGAGACCAAGGCCGCCGTCATCGCCAAGGTCGCCATCCAGCATCCGCTGGAGCCCGGCCTGAATACACTGTATGGCACCATCATCGACAGCGAACCCAATTTCCCCGGTGCCGATCAATCCAATGTCTGCATCTTCGCCGACCGCGAGGTGGACCGCTCGCCCACCGGCACCGGTACCTCCGGCCGCGCCGCCCAACTGTTCCTGCGCGGACAGCTGGCGCTGAACCAGGGCTACGTCAACGGCAGCATCGTCGGCAGCAATTTCGGCGTGCGCGTGACTGCCGCCACCAAGGTCGGCGACTTCGATGGCGCACTCACCGAAGTCAGCGGCCACGCCCACATCATGAGCACCAACCAATGGGTGCTGGAAGAGTCCGATCCCTTCCCGACCGGCTTCTTCCTGCGCTGAGCGCCCCCTTCGAGACAGGACTTCCATGCACATCCTCGATCCCCACCAGAGCGCCCAGGCGCTGCCCTATGCGGCCCTGGTCGATGCCCTGGCACGCGCCGCGCAGGAACTGGCCAGCGGCGCCATCCGCGCGCCCGAACGCCAGGTCGTTCCCATCGATGCCGCCAGCGTCCTGCTGGGCATGCCGGCCATTGCCGAGGACCTCTCGGTGACCAAGCTGATCACCGTCCACGCCGACAATGCGCGCCATCACCTGCCCGCGATCCAGGGCGAGGTCATCGCCTTCGACACCCATACCGGCCGCCGCCTGGCGCTCATGGATGGTCCCACCGTCACGGGCCGTCGCACCGCCGCCATGAGCATGCTGGGCATACGCACCCTGTTGCCGCGCAAGCCGCAATCGGCACTGCTGATCGGCACCGGTGCCCAGGCCGCCGCCCACGCCGATGCCCTGGTCGAGTATTTCGGCGTATCGCAATTCTGGGTCGCCGCACGCGACCTCGAACGCACCCAGGCTTTTTGCCGCGCTATCAGCGAACGTCATCCGCAGGCCGTGGCCAGTCCGCTCCCGGCACGGATGTTGCAAGAGGAATTACCGCGCACCGACGTGGTGATCGCCATGACCACCTCGCGTGTGGCGGTGATCCCCGAAGGGATCGCAGCGGATACCCTGGCCATTGGCGTGGGGGCCTTCAAGCCTGACATGGTGGAGTTCCCGGCCACGCTGTTGCATGCCCGTCGCATCGTCGTCGATGACCTGCCCGGATCGCACCACGAGGCGGGTGATCTGATCCAGGCCAAGGTCGATTGGGCGCAGGTGGTGGGTATCGCCGACGTGCTGGCCGACAAGGCGCCGGTCGCCACGCTGCACAAGGACGGGGCACTGCCGGTGTTCAAGACCGTGGGCCAGGCGTCCTGGGACCTGGCTGCCGCGCGCGTGATGCGTCAAACCTTGGGGCTCTGAAACTGAACGTGCAATCGCAGGAAATTTGATAAATAATTTACGGTTTTATGCGATTGCGGTTTTCCTTGCGGCTGTTGTTCCTCTTTTTTTCGTCTTTTTTTCGCATTCCCCTTTTGCAGTTTTTCATATAAATCATCCTCCACAAGGAGACACCGTTTCATGGACATTTTCATCCAGCAGATCATCAACGGATTGGTGCTAGGCAGCATGTACGCACTGATCGCCCTGGGCTA
>NZ_JABXGI010000025.1:0-58426 GCF_022627865.1 Herbaspirillum sp. C7C2 | reverse complement strand
CAGCCCTGACGCGCGCCTTGCCACCACGCCTTCTGGCGCCAACGCATCTCGCAGATTAAATGTGAACAGGCCCTAGTCTTGTTGTCCGGGCCATCGGCCGGTCTTCCTCAGAGCATTCGCCGGCCCGATATGTTCCTGCTTGGGAGATGCACCCGCCAAATTACAAAGGCATCCGGATGAACGGATGCCTTTGGGTGAAACGGCCGGTGCAAACAGAACCAAGCAGAACTAGTCAGGCTGCGACGGTCCTTCCAGTTCCACCGTCTCGTTGCCGCCCGACCCGCCGCGCTGGCTGAAATAATAGGCCAGCCCACCCACGGCGGCGATGACGCCTCCCATCATCAGCGGCTTGCGCAGCCAGCGACGCGACAGCAGCGAAGCACCTGTCATGAGCAACGGCGTCACCGTTTGCAGATTCAGGTTGCCCAGCCCGCCGCTGCTGATCGACTTGATCGACTGCACCGTCTTGCCGCCGCCAAACAGCGAAGCGGCAAAATGGCCAACGCGGCTCAAGGCCCCCTTGGCCAGCGACTCGGCGCTGAGATTTTCGCGCACCACCTCACGCGACTCCATCACGCCCAGCCGATACAGCGCACCCTGCGCCAGTACCTTGCGCTTGCGCTCCTCATGGGTCATGCCGTGATCCAGGTCTGTCATGCTGTCCTCGTTCTGATGGAAAACTTGCACTTACAACAGTGCATCACGATCCTTGCGCAGCTCGGTCATGGTCTGCGGCAGCGAAAGCTTGCCCTGCTGCAGCACCGAGCGGGCGTACCACACCAGCCCGACCGTCGCCGCAGTGAAAAAGGCGCCCAGCAGGGCCAGGATCTTCCAGCCCCAGGCGTCCCAGGCCAGCATCACGATCAGCACCGACCAGAAGGCGATGGCAAACCACAAGCCCACCGCCGCCAGCACGAAGATGACAGCAAAGCGCAGCAGGTTGGCACCGATTTCGGACATCTCCAGCGATGCCAGCTCGATACGGCTGATGATCAGGCCGAGGAGGTTCTTGGCCAGGCCCAGGAGCCCCGCCGTCAATCCGGGGTGGGCGGCCTGGGCGGTGGAAGCCGCCGGACTTTCCTTGTGGGGCGTCGCCATCGGCGCGGCGCTTACTTGCTACGACCGATGACCAGGCCCACCAGCAGGCCCAGCCCGGCCGAAATGGCCACGGCGCGCCACGGATTTTCGTGGACATAGTCGTCGGTCTTGGCAGCCACTTCCTTGCCCTTCTCGATGGCGGCAGCCTGTGCGCCCTGGGCCGCTTCGGCAGCAGCTTCCAGCAAGGTCAGGCCCTTGGCGCGCAATTCGTCAGCCTTTTCACCGGTGGCAGCAGCGGCCTCGGCGAACAATGCCTGGGCGTCCTTGACCAGGGTCTTCATGTCGTTGCGGACGGTCTTCAGTGCGGGGGATTGAGGCATTTAAATTCTCCTTTTTTGCCGGTTATGGAAAAGACTAGCAAGTCTTCGCATTCCTTTCGCCACTTGCCCCATGTCCAGGCTGAGGCGAGCAGGTTTGCTGCGTTGCGACGAGCTTTTGATTCTACAGAGTCCGCTCCCTGGCGGATAGCGCCTTGCCAGCCTGCTGAACATGCATTGGAGCAGGCTTGCGCCAGCGCAAACTGGTTCGATGATGCGGTGGACGTTAGGTTCCGGCGGATTCTCCCGACACAGGGCGTGTCGAGAGGCCATCAGAACCAGAACCGGCCGACCATCAGAAGCGGGTTTCCCGCGCGGCACGCAGGAAACTGTCAAGGATGGGGGTGCAATCCAGCAGCTCGGCTCCACCGGCGCGGTGGAATTCCGGGTGCCACTGCAGGCCCATCACGAACGGCGCCTTGCGATAGCGGATGGCCTCCACGATCTGGTCCGGGCCCGATACCGCTTCCACCGACAGGTCGCGCCCGAGGTCACGTACCGCCTGGTGGTGAATCGAGTTGACGATGGCATTCTCGGTCTTGACCATCCCTGCCAACGACGAGCCCTGGGGGAAATGCAGCGCGTGATAATTGCTGTCGTACTGGTCATTGACGTGCAGGATGGCAGTCGGCACATCGGTAGCGATGTCCTGATACAGCGTGCCGCCGAAGGCCACGTTGATCAGCTGGCAACCGCGGCAGATCCCCAGCACCGGCTTGCCGGCCTCGATGAACTCGTGCAGCAGCTCCAGTTCGTACATGTCGCGCACCCGGTCACCGCTCCACTCAGGGCGCGTGGCAGCCTGGGCATAGCTCTGCGGCGAGACGTCGGCCCCACCCTGCAAGACCAGCCCATCGAGGTGCTTGGCATAGTCCCGCAGGCGGATATTGCTGGGGTGGACCAGGCCATTGGTATTGACGGTCGGGATCATGAAGACCAGCACATCGCGCGACATGACCCACTGCGCAATCGATTCCTCCAGATATTGCAGGGTCTTGCTGCGCAGGCCCTTGGCACCGCTTTCCGGATGGAAGATACGGGCCGACACGCCGATCTTCAACGTCCGCTGCATGACCCGGCGACCGGCCTTGTCCGACAGCTGGCGCAGGCGCGCCGTGAGGAAACGCCAGGTCTGCGCCCAGGGCGCGTCGCCGGCATGATGGGGCGGCGGGGGCAAGGAGGAATAGGGACTTTGCTGCGGACTTTGCTGCGCCTGTGCCTGGGTCGCTTCCGCTGCAGGCTGGGCACCAGGTCCAGGCTGCACGGAAGCGGCGGCAGCAGCAGGATCGACCGGCGTAGGCACTACGGGCTGGACCACGGGGCTGGCGGCAACGCTCACGGTGGAGCCCGCTACCGGCGGCGTCCCGGCAGGGTACTGGGAGGCGGCCGGCGCCCCGGAGGCGTCGGCGGAGACAGGCTTGGCCGCGGCCGTACCCGGGGTGCGGTCAGGCGGCAGGTTGGCTTCGGAATCTTGGATGTCGGACATGGCTGCAATAAGTGATCTGGATGGATGAACTGCCGCGCGCATCATGGGCCACGCGCCTGGCGACAATCTACGACAGAGGACCCGGGGAGTGGCTGAGTATAAGCGCATTGCCCGGCTTTGGACACCTGTCGCCCGGCAAGGTGGCTGTGCCCGCGGCAGCCGGTGCCGGCAAGCAGTTTCATACAAGCCGCCGCTCCCGCTTTCATGGCACACTCCTTTCCCTCGTACTGGCAGACAACACAAAGGCCGTGCATGTTCCGGCCAATTTCACCGGATCTGCCAGGCCCGGCCAGATCAACCGTCCAGCTCCGCCACCATGTCCAAGGTCCTGATCCTCTACGCCCATCCCGCTGCCGAGCTTTCGCGCACCAACCACCTCATGCTGGAAGCCGCTGCCCGGCTGCCCGAGGTGCGGGTCCACGATCTCTATGAGCATTACCCGGATTTCCACATCGACATCGCGCACGAACAGCAACTGTTGAGCGAGGCCGAACTGATCGTGATGCAGCATCCCATCCACTGGTACAGCATGCCGGCGCTGCAGAAGGAATGGCTGGACCGCGTGCTCACCCGAGGCTGGGCCTTCGGCCACGACGGCCACGCGCTGCAGGGCAAGCGATTCTGGCTGGTGGCCTCCACCGGCGGCGAGACCGCCTCCTACAGCAGTGACGGCCGCCACGGCCACCGCTTCGAGGACTTCCTCCCGCCTTACCAGCAGACCGCCCGCCTGTGCGGCATGCAATGGGTGGAACCGCTGATCCTGCACGGCGCCCACCATATCCCACCGGTGCAATTCCAGCACCACGTAGAACGCTATCTGGAGGGCCTGCAGGCATGATGCGCAGCCCCCTCCCTCCACACCCGACCCCATTTCTGAAAACTGGACGCTCCCATGGATGAACAACTGCTCATCGCCCTGGTTTATCTGCTCGCCGCGGTGGCCGCCGTGCCCATCGCCAAGCGCCTGGGCCTGGGCGCCGTGCTGGGCTACCTGCTGGCCGGCATCGTCATCGGCCCCTGGGGGCTGGGACTGATCACCGAGGTCAAGCACATCCTCGAATTTTCCGAGTTCGGCGTGGTGCTGCTGCTGTTCCTGATCGGCCTGGAACTCGATCCCAAGCGCCTGTGGGCCTTGCGCCGCTCCATCTTCGGCTGGGGCAGCGTGCAGGTCGCCAGTGTCTCGCTGGCCCTCTTCGCAGCGGCCCTGGCAGCCGGCGTGCCCTGGCGCATCGGCCTGATCGCCGCGCTGGGGATGTCGCTCTCTTCCACCGCCATCGCCCTGGCCACGCTGGGCGAGCGCAAGCTCACCGCCACCCCGGCCGGCGCCGCCGGCTTTTCCATCCTGCTGTTCCAGGACATCGCCGCCATCCCGATGATGGCCGCCGTTCCCCTCCTGGGCGTGGCGGCCAGCCAGGGCAGTGGCCAGGGCTGGTTGCATGCTGCCCAGGTGGCCCTGGTGATCGGCCTGCTGATCTTCGGTGGGCGCGTGCTGATCCGCCCCATCCTGCGCATCATCGCCAAGACCGACATGCGCGAAATCTTCACCGCCTTCGCCCTGCTGCTGGTGATCGCCACCTGCCTGCTGATGCAGTCGGTGGGCATGTCGATGGCGCTGGGGACCTTCCTGGCCGGCGTGCTGCTGGCCGATTCCGAATATCGTCATGCGCTCGAAAGCGACCTGGAACCCTTCAAGGGCCTGCTGCTGGGCCTGTTCTTCATCGCCGTGGGCATGTCGGTGGACTTCGGCGTGTTCCTCGCGCAGCCCTGGCGCATCATCGGCATGGTGCTCGGCTTTCTGGCCATCAAGACCAGTGTGATGTGGGTCCTCGGCCGCTGCTTCGGCATTCCCCGCGGACAGCAATTGTTCTTCGCCTTCCTGCTCTCCCAGGGTGGGGAATTCGCCTTCATCGTCTTCGGCGCGGCGGTCACCGCCAAGGTGCTCACGCCCGAGATCTCTTCCATGCTGGTGGTGGTAGTGGCCTTGTCGATGCTGATCACGCCGCTCATGCTCCTGGTGCACGACCGCCTGCTGGTGCGCTGGCTGGAAGGCGGCAAGCGCCGTCCGGAAGACAAGATCGATCCGCAGGACCATCAGGTCATCATCGCCGGCTTCGGTCGCTTCGGCCAGATCGTCGGCCGCCTGCTGGCCGCCAATGGCATCGGCGCCACCGTGCTGGACCATGACCCGGACCAGATCGATTTCCTGCGCAAGTTCGGCTTCAAGGTGTTCTATGGCGATGCCACCCGCATCGACCTGTTGCGTACCGCCGGTGCCGACAAGGCGCGCGTACTGGTGATCGCCATCGACGATGCGCAAGCCGCGCTGGAGATGGTGGACAAGGTCCGCGAAGAATTCCCGCACCTGCAGATCGCGGCCCGCGCCCGCAACGTCACCCATCTCTACGACCTGATGGATCGCGGCGTGACCGTCCTGGAACGCGAGACCTTCGAGAGTGCCCTGCACATGGGCCGGCAGGTGTTGCAGCAGCTGGACTTCGGCGCCTATCGCGCCCGCGAGGCGGCCATGAAATTCCGTGCCCATAATCTCAAGACCCTGGAAGCGCTCTATCCGCACTACAAGAACCAGGCGCAGATGGTATCGATGGCCGCACAGGCAAGAGAGGAACTGCAGGCCATGTTCGCCGGCGACCGCGAGGCGCTGGAGCGCGATCACTCGCACGACCAGTGGCGCCAGGAGCCCCCCGCACCGCCCGCGCCATAAAAAAAGGCCGGACACGCTTGCGCACATCCGGCCAAATCCCTCACTGCTTACTGCTTACCACTTACTACAAGACTACCTACTGCTCACTACTCACAACTACTCACTGCGTACTACTGACTGCTCACCGGTACTACCCACTGCTAAAACGTCAAATCATTTATATCAATTCAGCGCCAGCGGCACGAAGATCTTCTCGTCGCCGCGCTCCACCAGCAGCGCCACATTCTTGCCGGCTTCGGTAGCCAGCTTGCGCAACTGGGGCACGCTCGTGACCGGGGTGCCATTGAGTGCCAGGATCACGTCTCCGCTCTGGATGCCGGCTACGGCCGCAGGTCCGCTGGCGTCTTCCACCAGCAAGCCCTTCTGACCGCCCAGCTGGGCTTGCTCGTCCTTGTCCAGCGGACGCACCGCCAGCCCCAGGCGCCCCTGGTCATCGCTCTTGCCCGGCTTGGCATCGCTCTTGGCCTGCTTCATCTCGCCCACCGTCACATTGAGGGTGCGTACCTTGCCGGCCCGCATCACTTCCATCGGCTTGCTGCTGCCCGGGGCGGCGTCGGCCACCAGCGTGGGCAGATCCACCGAGTGATCGATGGCATGACCATCGAAACTCAGGATCACATCGCCCGGCTGCAGACCCGCCTTGTCGGCCGGACTACCCTTCTCCACCGAGCTGATCAGGGCACCCTCGGACTTCTTCAGACCGAAGGAATCCGACAGTGCCTGGTTCAGGTCCTGCACGGACACCCCGAGGCGGCCGCGTGTCACCTTGCCATGCGTGACCAGCTGCTGCTCCACCTTCATCGCCACATCGATCGGGATCGAGAACGACAGGCCCTGGAAGCCACCGGTCTGGCTGTAGATCTGCGAATTGATGCCGATCACCTGACCATTCAGATCGAACAGCGGGCCACCCGAGTTACCCGGGTTGACCGCGACGTCGGTCTGGATGAAGGGAACATAATTGTCGTCCGGCAGGCTGCGCGACTTGGCGCTGATGATGCCGGCGGTGGCGGTATTGTCGAAGCCGTAGGGCGAGCCGATGGCCAGCACCGGTTGTCCAACCTTGACCCGCGACGGGTCGCCGATCTGCACCGTCGGCAGGTTCTTCGCATCGATGCGGATGACGGCGATATCGCTCTGCTTGTCGATGCCCAGCACCTTGGCCTTGAACTCGCGGCGGTCGGTCAGCTTGACCACCACCTCCTGGGCACCATCGACCACGTGGGCATTAGTCAGGATCAGACCATCAGGCGAAATGATGAAACCCGAACCAAGACCATGCATCACTCGCGGTTGCTGCGGCATCTGCAGCTGCGGCCCGAAACGCTTGAAGAATTCGGAGAATGGGTCATTGGGGTCCACACCGTTGTCGTCATCGTCGGACACCTTGCGTGCCTTGCCGGTCACGCTGATGTTGACCACGGCCGGGCCGTAGCGCTGCACGATGCCCGAGAAATCGGTGGCCGCCGCGACCACCGGTCCGGCCGGGGCAGCGGACGCGGGGCTGGCCGCCACCAGCGGGGCACTGACCGCGGCCGCCTGCGCCGATGGCAGGTCGGCGCCACGAAAATAGACATAGCTGCCGCCGACCACTGCGGCAATCATGACGGCCAAAGTGTTACGAACAAAAACAATGCGACGGCTCATCTTCTTCTCCTTGATCGAACGCGATATCGATGGTCGGGCCGGTTCACCACACTTGTGGGACCCACTTGCCTCAACCGTTGGAGTGAAGATTAAGCAGTGAAAATTAAGGCAGACTTAAGGCAGAAAAAAGAAGCATCCTGCCTCGCAGGTGGCCTGCCTGGCGTCGCCTAGGCAGGCAGCAGGACGAAGTCGACCCTGGCCTGCAAGCCCTTCCCGGTATTGACCAGGGTCACCGGTACGCGGTGCAGGTCGGCGATCTGGCGCACGATGGCCAGTCCCAGGCCGCTACCGAAGGCGGCACGATTGCTGCTGGCATCCTGCGCACCGTGTGGCCGCTGGGCGCGATAGAAACGATCGAAGACACGCGGCAATTCGCTCTCGGCGATACCCGGTCCGCTGTCCTGGATGACGACCGTGCAACGACCGGCAACGGACAGATCGACGCCGACATCGACCACGCCGCCCGCGGGCGTGTAGCGCAAGGCGTTATCCACCAGATTGTTGAAGAGAATGCGCAGGGCATCGGCATTGCCTTGCACCTGCAGCGGCCGGCCATCATCACCTGTATCCGATAGCCCCAGATCGATGCCGCCATGCTCGGCCACCGACGACAGGTCACCTACCACGGTGGCCAGCAGCGCGCGCAGATCGACCATCGCAAAGCCCATGGCATCGGGTTCCTGGCGCGCCAGGGTAAGCAACTGGTGCACCAGGTGGGAGGTCCGCTCCAGGCCGCTCTTGAGGTCCGCGAAAGCAGCCCGGCGCTCCTCCTCATCGCTGGCACGCTCGGCCAGTTGCGCCTGCAGACGCAGGGCGGTCAGCGGCGTGCGCAATTCATGGGCGGCGTCGGCGACGAAGGCGCGCTGGGTTTCGGTGGAATGCTTCAGGCGCGCCAGCAAGTCATTCAAGGCATGCGTGAGCGGCTGGATTTCCTGCGGCATGCCCACGTCCGACAAGGGCTGCAGCGAATTCATGTCGCGCGCGGCCACTTCGGCGGCGGCCTTGCGCACCGGCGCCAGCCCACGACTGACCGCCACCCACGACAACACCCCGATGAGGGGGAACAGCAAGAGCAAAGGCACCACCGTCTTGACCGCCATCTGCGCGGCGATCTCGTCGCGTGCGCTCTGCGGCTGCGCCACCTGCACCACGGTACTGCCGATCTGCGCGCTGTAGACGCGCCACATGCCATTGGGCCCGCGCACATTGGCAAAGCCCAGTTCGGCCTGGCGCGGCATGGCGCCACGGGCATGCGAGTGGTAGATGACGGAGCCACGACTGTCCCAGATCTGCATCATGATCTCGTCCTCCAGCTCAGGGAACTGCTGCCCCGGCGAGATCGGCGAGAAGGCCTGGCGCGGCAGCGAGGCCGCGATCTGGCGCATCTGGTAATCAAAGATCTGGTTGGCCTCGCCACGCGCCTGGAAGTACAGCGCCACACCGGCCAGCACGATGATGGAGAACAGGCCCAGTCCCAGCCACAGCAACAGCTTGTTGCGGATCGATTTCATGCCGGCACCAGGTAACCCACGCCGCGCACGTTCTTGATGAAGTCGCTGCCGACCTTCTTGCGCAGCGCGTGGATATGCACCTCGACGGCATTGCTCTCGATGCTGTCGTCCCAGCCGTAGAGTTTTTCTTCCAGCTGCGCCCGCGACAGCACCACGCCGGGACGATCCATGAAGGCCTGCAGCAGCGTGAATTCACGCGCCGACAGGTTGACCGGCTTGCCGCCCACGGTGACCTCGTGGGTGGCCGGATTCAGTACCACCTCGCGCACCTGCACCAGACTCTCTGCCCGCCCCGCCTGACGACGCGAAAGGGCGCGCATGCGGGCCGACAGTTCTTCCAGGTCGAACGGCTTGATCAGGTAATCGTCGGCCCCGGCATCAAGCCCGGCCACGCGGTCGGCCACCGCGTCACGCGCCGTGGTGATGAGTACCGGGATGCCGTTGCCGCGCTCGCGCAGCGTGCGCAGCACCGCCAGGCCATCCTTTTGCGGCAGGCCCAGATCCAGCAGCATCATGGCGTAATCCTCGGTCCGCAGGGCGACATCGGCCGACTTGCCGTCCTGCACCCAGTCGATGGCAAAACCGTCCTGGCGCAAACCCTTGCGCACGGCTTCGCCCACCATGGGATCGTCTTCCACCAGCAATACGCGCATGTCGCAGGCTCCTTGTCGGATTCAGAGTAGCTTCGCCAGCAGGAACACCACCACCGAGATCAGGATGGTCGAGGCAAAGGGCAGCGAAAAGATGCGGCCGAACAGACGGAAGCGCAAGTCCCCCGGCAAGCGGCCGATGCCCAGCTTCTCCAGCCAGGGCAGCAAGGTCGAGAACACGATGACCGAGAGAAAGATGACGACGATCCAGCGTATCAAGCGCTTCTCCTCAGAGTCGGTGGGTGCGGTCGTGACGCAGCATGCGGGCCGGCCATTCGACGTTCTTGCCGATGGCCAGCACCTTGAACAGCTCGCCCATCTCGGCCGGGGAAATCAGTTTCTGCATGCCGTTGGCCAGCGGCAGGTAACGCAGGCTATCCTCGGGCGACGTGCGCAGCAGCAGCTCGCCGATGCCGGCATTGAGCAGGAAGGCGCCCTGGCTGGTATAGGCCAGCACTTCGACGCCCTCTTCCACCGCGGCCACCGCCATCGCGGTGAAATCGACGTGGGCCGTGATGTCCTGCAGGCCCGGCCAGTAGAACGGATCAGGGTGGGCATGATGGCGGTAGTGACACATCAGCGTCCCCTGGTCACGATCCTGCAGATAGTATTCCGCAGCCGGGAATCCGTAATCCGGCAGGATCGCCAGGCCACCTGCGCCCCGGGCCAGCATGCGGCCCAGCGTATGCATGAAACCGATGGCCACTGGCGCCAGTTCGGTGAGATAACCCTGCGGCAATTCATCCGCATCGGGAATCTGCGCCACCGGCAGATCGGCCACGGCACGGTCCTCGAAGCGCAGGCGCCCCTGGGCATCACATGCCACGCCGCGCTCCAGCCAGCCCTCGGCCGCCTTCACGGCCAGCCGCACCGGCATGGCGTCCAGCACCTCATTGCCCACCACCACACCGGAAAAGCTTTCCGGCAAGGCATCGAGCCATTCCACCACTGACGTGAAAGCGGCCAGCGTTGCCTGTTGCTGTGCGCGCAACTGCGCCGAGATTTCCACGATGAAATATTTTCGCGGCAAGGCCTCCCGCAACTGCAATTCGCTGAGGATGTCCCGCGCCAGCTTGCCGGTACCGGCGCCGAATTCCAGCAGCACGTTGTCCACCTCGGGACTGGCGGCGATCACCTCGGCGGCCAGGTGGGCCAGCGTGGCGCCATACAGGGGCGAGATTTCCGGCGCGGTTGTAAAATCCCCCTCTTTGCCCAGCTTGGCCGAACCACCGCTGTAATAGCCCACCTGGGGCGCATACAGGGCCAGATCCATGTAACGTTCGAAGGAAATCCAGCCACCGGCGGCGGCGATCTCGCCGGCGATCAGTTGCTGGAGGGTGTGCGAGGCCGACTGTGCGTCGGCGCCTGGTTCGGGTAGTTGCAGTTGCATGGGCCGTATTGTATTGGAGTATCGGACTATTGGAGACCTGGAGCATGAGCTCATCCACTTCAGCCGGCGTCGCGCTGGTCACTGGCGCGGCGCGGCGCATCGGCAGGCATATCGCCCTGGCACTGGCGCGGGCCGGCTGGGACGTGGCCGTCCACTACAACCGTTCGCGCGAAGAGGCCGATACCCTGGTGCGCGAGATCGAAGCCCTGGGGCGCCGGTCACTGGCCGTGCATGCCGAGCTGGGCGACCAGGCCCAGGTGAGCAGCCTGCTGGCCCAGGCTGCACCGCTGGGACGCATCCGTTGTGTGGTCAACAACGCCTCGCTGTTCGATTTCGATGACGCCGCCAGCTTCGGCAACGAACGCCTGCTGCGCCACATGAGTGCCAATGTCGGCGCCCCGGTGTTGCTGGCGCAGGCCTTGTACGAGGCCACGGCGGAGGGCGAACAAGCCGTCGTGGTCAACCTGCTGGACCAGAAACTGTACAATCCCAATCCCGACTTCCTGTCCTACACCCTGTCCAAGGCTGCCCTGCACAGCGCCACCACCCTGCTGGCGCAGGCACTGGCGCCCAAGGTCCGGGTGGTGGGCGTGGCGCCCGGCCTGACCATGGTCTCGGGCGACCAGACCGAGCAACAGTTCGACCGGGCGCACACCGTCACGCCCCTGGGCCGTGGCAGCACCCCCGAGGACATCGCCGCTGCCGTCTGCTACGTGGCCTCGGCGCGGGCCGTGACGGGTACCACCCTGCTGGTCGATGGCGGCCAGCATTTGCTTCCCCTTTCGCGCGACGTCATGTTCGTGGCGAAATAACCTTTACATTTCTGATCATGCTCTTCCTGTCCCATCCTTCCCTGCAAGACTGCCGCCGCGTGTTCCTGCGCAACTACGAGGTGTTCATCAACATCGGCGTGCACGAGTTCGAAAAGAAGGGTGAGCAGCGCATCCTGATCAACGTCGATCTCTACGTCCCACTGGCCGATACCACGCCCACCGCCGACCATCTCGACGAAGTGGTCGACTATGACTTCATCCGCTCCACCATCGCCCAGCGCATGGCACGCGGCCACATCCACCTGCAGGAAACCCTGTGCGACGACGTGATGACGGCCATGCTGGCCCACCCCAAGGTGCGGGCGGTCCGCGTCTCCACCGAAAAGCCTGACGTCTATCCGGATTGCGATTCTGTGGGCGTGGAGACATTCCGCATCAAGACCCCGGGCTGATTCTGGCTTTCAGAAACAAAAACAGGCGTCCCCGCCAAGGGACGCCTGTCTGTTTCATGCGGCGCAACACTACATTCCCATATACCTGCCCGCCCGGTGGTTCAAGGCAATCACCAGATTGGCAGTGACCGCACCCAGGATGGATGCCAGCAAGACCCGGGGCGTCACCACCAACAGCGAACACAGCACGATCACCACGTCCACGCCCATCTGCAGCTTGCCGGCACGCAGGCCGTAACGGTCCTGCAGGAACAGCGTAACCACGTTGATTCCACCGAGGCTGGCGCCATGGCGGAACAGCATCACGAATCCCACCCCCATCAACAGGCCACCCAGCACCGCGCTGTAGAACAGGTCCAGCTTGCCGTAGCTGATGAAGTGCGGATGCATCAACGAAAAGCCGGAGACCAGCGCCACCGCGCAGAAGGTCTTGCCGGTGAAGCGCCGGCCCATCCTGCGGAAAGCGAAGTAATAGAACGGGATGTTGATGACGAAGAACACCACTCCAAACGGCAGGCCGGTCAGGTAATGCGTGAGGAAGGCCAGGCCGGCGGTGCTGCCGGTCAACAGGCCCACCTGGCTGTACATGTTTACCGCCAGCGAGACGAAGAGCGTGCCGGCCACCAGCGCCAGCACGTCTTCATAGCTCTTGTGGCGGATGTCGGCCGCAACCAATGCGGCCTTGCCTGCCACTTCAGCCACGCAGCACCTCGGCCATGGTCTCGGCCACGCGTGCAACGTTGCTGTCATTGAGGCCGGCCACGCAGATGCGGCCCGTGCCGACAGCGTAGACGCCGAACTCTTCGCGCAGACGGTCCACCTGGGCGGACGTCAGGCCGGTGTAACCGAACATGCCGTTCTGGCGCAGCAGGAAGGAAAAGTCCTGATCCGGAACCGCGCTCTTGAGTTGCGAGGCCAGCTTGACGCGCATGTCGCGCACCCGTACCCGCATCTCCTCGACTTCGGCGCGCCATTGCGTGGCCAGCTTGTCGTCGCCCAGTACATGCGCCACCAGCAGCGCACCATTGCGCGCCGGGCTGGAGTAGTTGCGACGCACGGTCAGCTTCAGTTGGCCCAGCACATTGGCCGCCTGGCCTGCCTGCGGGCAGAACACCGACAACGCACCGATGCGCTCGCTGTAGAGCGAGAAGATCTTGGAGAAGGAATTGGAGAGGAAGAACGGAATCTGGCGACGCACCGCCTCGCGCACCGGCCAGATGTCTTGGTCCAGACTCTCGGCGAAGCCCTGGTAGGCCAGGTCGAAGAAGGGCAGCAGACCGCGCCTTTCGAGCACATCGACGATCTGTTCCCACTGCGCGCGGGTCGGATCGACGCCGGTCGGATTGTGGCAGCAGGGGTGCAGCAGCACCACCGCGCCCTTGGGCAGGGAATCCAGCTTGGCCAGCATGCCCTCGAAGTTCAGGCCCTTGGTCTGCGCATCGTAGTAGGGGTAACGCTCGGTCTTGAAGCCGGCGCCTTCGAAGATGCCGACGTGGTTGTCCCAGGTCGGGTCCGGCAGCCAGATGGTGGGCTGCGGGAAGAAACGCGCGATCAGGTCGGCGCCCACCTTGAGTGCACCCGATCCGCCCAGGGTCTGCACGATGGCCAGATGTTCCGCCGAGGGCAGATCCGCACCGAAGAGCAGCTTGGCCACCGCCTGGCGATAGGCGGCATGGCCTTCCATGGGCAGATAGACGTAGGGCGCGCCGGCTTCGGCCACCGCCGCGGCAGCGGTGCGCACCGAGGGCAGCACCGGCACCACGCCACGGCCATCGGTATAGATGCCGATGGAAAGGTTGACCTTGTTGCTGCGCTCGTCGCGCTGGAACTGTTCCATCAGGCTCAGGATGGGATCGCCGGCATACGGCGGGAGATGCGAAAACATGAGGACCTCGTCAGATTGAGAAACGCCGATGCCGGTGCAGCCGAGCTTTACCGGCAAAACCGCCATGGTAGCGCGGCGCGGGGAAAATTTCCCGCTTTGCGTTGGCGTGATCGCTGCTTCACAGGACTTTCTTCAGGCACGGGTAGCAGAAGATGCGGCCTGAATGCCACGTTTTGCGCAAGGCGCACTGCCCGAACGCGCCCCGCCCATGGCATGAACCGGCGCTGCATGAGAAAATGCCGGTCCTCCGCCCGTGCCCAGCCATCTTGCCTGTTTGTCAACCGGCAGACTTGGCGTTGGCGCGGCAGCAACAGCCTACCGATTGAAGGAATTCCCCCATGAACGACATTGCGGCCGCAGTGCAACTGTCCGACCTGACCCAGCTGCCCGGGCTGGATGAACCGTCCACGCCGGCTGCCGGCGCGCATGCGGAAGTGACGGCACGCGGCTCGCGCCGCTTCGAGATCCTGGAAAAGGGCATCCGCCGCATGACCGGCCGTGCCATTGCCGACTTCGACATGATCCGCGACGGCGACGTCATCATGGCCTGCATGTCCGGCGGCGCCGACAGCTACACCATGCTGGAGACCCTGCGTTACCTGCAGACGGTGGCACCGGTGAAGTTCGAGATCATCGCCGTGAACCTGGACCAGAAGCAGCCGGGTTTCCCCGAGCACATCCTGCCCGCGTATTTCGAGCGCATCGGCGTGCGCTACCGCATTGTCGAGGAAGACACCTACAGCATCGTCAAGGACAAGATCGCCCCCGGCAAGACCACCTGCTCCCTGTGCTCGCGCCTGCGCCGCGGCATCCTGTACCGCGTGGCCAAGGAACTGGGCGCCACCAAGATCGCCCTGGGCCATCACCGCGACGATATCCTGCATACCTTCATGCTCAACATGTTCTATGGTGGCAAGATCAAGACCATGCCGCCCAAGCTGATCGCCGACGATGGCGAGAACGTGGTGATCCGTCCGCTGGCCTATGTGCGCGAGCCGGATATCAAGAAGTACGCGGCCGCCATGGAATTCCCCATCATCCCCTGCAACCTGTGCGGATCGCAGCCCAACCTGCAGCGCCAGGCCATGCGCGAAATGCTCAATGAGTGGGAAAAGACCAATCCCTTGTGGATCAAGAGCATGTTCACGGCCATGGCCAACATCACGCCATCGCATATGCTGGACCGTAGCCTGTTCGACTTCGGCAGCTTCCAGCCGGTTGCAGGCAAGCAGGCCGCAGGCGACACCCTGTTCGATCGCGACGACCAGCTCGACCAGGGGCAATCGGTGGTCAGTCTGCTCTGATTCCCAGCCCGACTGGCGTCGTTCTCACGCTTGCCACACCCGCTGCAAGACTTAGGATGACGAGACACCGCGTATCACCTGATTGCCCGGAAGCCCGCCTGCAAAGCGGCTTCTGCGGCCAGCGCGGGCGCCAGCCAAACCCAAAAAAGTAAATTTTTGTTGTCATCCGGCTATAGTCGGGGATTGGACGACAAATACCCTCCTCTTCCACGCTTGAAGGCGAAAAACCGCATGTTCTAATCTGACCCATCGTAGTGAGCTGCCGCGAGGGCTCGCTGCCAGGTCAGAATAAAGACAACCATGCAGTCGTGGTTTCGCAGGGAAAACGTGATCCCGACACGGAAAATACCGGGAGGCCGAGCCGCCACCGACGTGCCGGCCGCCGCGTGAAACATCGCACCCACGCCTCTGCACCCGAACGACTCTCCGCCCTACGTGTAAGAGGCTGCCTGATGGCTCATTTTTGGCGCGACAAGCGCGTTTTCATCACCGGTCACACCGGCTTCAAGGGAAGCTGGCTGACTCTTTGGCTGCACCTGATGGGCGCCAAGGTCAGCGGCTATTCGCTGCCGGCGCCGACCAATCCCAGCCTGTTCCACCTGGCGCGGCTGCACAATTGCGTGCAGACCACCACCGGTGACGTGCGCGATCCCAAGCACCTGGCCGAAACGCTGGCGGCGGTGCAGCCGGACATCGTCTTCCACCTGGCCGCCCAGCCGCTGGTACGCGACTCCTACAGCACGCCCCTCGATACCTACGCCACCAACGTGATGGGGACCGCACACCTGCTGGAAGCAGTGCGCCACACTCCGTGCGTGCGCTCGGTGGTGGTGGTCACCAGCGACAAATGCTATGAAAACCGTGAATGGCTGTGGGGCTATCGCGAGGACGACCCGATGGGCGGCCACGACCCCTACAGCAGCAGCAAGGGCGCGGCCGAACTGGTGACCTCGGCCTATCGCCGTTCCTTCTTCGCCAAGGACCCGGAGAACCCGGTCGGCATCGCCAGCGTGCGCGCCGGCAATGTCATCGGCGGCGGCGACTTCGCAGCCGACCGGCTGGTGCCCGATTTCGTCCGTGCATTGGAAAGAAACGAGGCCGTGAGCATCCGCAACCCGCATGCGGTACGCCCCTGGCAGTTCGTGCTGGAGCCACTGTCGGGCTATCTGCAGATCGCCCAGTTGCTCTATGAGCACGGCGGCAAGTATGGCGAGGCCTGGAACTTCGGCCCGGCCGACACCGATATGCAGACCGTCAGCCAGCTCTGCGCCACCTTCAATCATTCCTTGCAGAAGAATGACGTGATGCCGGTGGAGGTAAGACTGGAGCCGCAACCGCAGGGCCCGCATGAGGCCGGCACGCTGCGGCTGGACATTTCCAAGGCCCGTCAGCGCCTGGACTGGATTCCCAAGATGGAGCTCTACACCGCGCTGGAGCTGACTGCGCAATGGTATGCCGGCTACCTCAACAACGAGGATCTGCGCAGCCTGAGCGAGAATCAGATCGCCTTCTACCAGAGTCTGACATAATCTCCGGGTTACGCACCCGGAGAACTGTCAGCTCATGAACATCCTCGTCACCGGCGGCGCCGGTTATATCGGCTCGCACACCTGCGTGGAACTGCTCAATGCAGGCCACGAAGTCATCGTCTTCGACAACTTCTGCAACAGCAGCCCGGAATCGGTCAAGCGGGTACAGCAGATCAGCGGCAGGCAGGTCTCCCTGGTCAAGGGCGACATCCGCAATCGCGACCAGCTCGAGAGCGTGCTGCGCGAATTCAAGTGCGATGCGGTCATCCACTTCGCTGGCCTGAAGGCGGTGGGCGAATCGGTGGAAAAGCCGCTGATGTACTACGACAACAACGTGGTCGGGACAGTGCGCCTGCTGGAAGCGATGGAAGCGACCGGCGTGAAGACCATCGTCTTCTCCTCCTCGGCCACGGTCTACGGTGACCCGCAATACCTGCCGCTGGATGAAGCCCATCCGCTGTCGGCCAGCAACCCCTACGGCCGCAGCAAGATCGTCATCGAGGATATGCTGCGCGACTGTTACCGCGCCCATCCCGACTGGAAGATCGCGCTGCTGCGCTATTTCAATCCGGTTGGCGCACACGAGAGTGGCCTGATCGGTGAAGACCCCAACGGCATTCCCAACAACCTGATGCCCTTCGTGGCGCAGGTCGCCATCGGCCGCCGCGAGAAACTCAATATCTGGGGTGGCGACTATGCCACACCCGATGGCACGGGCGTGCGCGACTTCATCCACGTCGTGGACCTGGCCCATGGCCACGTCGCTGCCCTGCAGGCACTGACCACGCCGCAATGCTTCTCGGTCAACCTCGGCACCGGCATCGGCTACAGCGTGCTGGACGTGGTCAAGGCCTACGAAAAAGCCTGCGGCAAGACCTTGCCCTATACCATCGCCGACCGCCGTCCTGGCGACATCGCCTCCTGCTACGCCGATCCGGCCCAGGCCAGGGAAAAGCTCGGCTGGGAGGCCCGCCTCGGTCTGGACGCCATGTGCGCGGATTCGTGGCGCTGGCAGCAGAAGAATCCCAACGGCTTCAAGGACAGCGCCACCTGACTCCGGTCAAAGGCGATTCAGCTGCCTTGCCGCAGGGACTGGACCGTGTCCACGATGGCCTGGCGCAAGCCGCGCACTGGCGGCGCGCCCAGTGCCTGGGCCTTGGAGATATCGGGAATGTAGCGGTTGCGGCCCGGATTGTCGGCAACGGCCTTGGCCATGATGCGTACCGGCTTGTCCGGTGCAACCAGCTCTCGCACCAATCCGGCCAACTCGGCCACCGTCACCGCCTCGGACGAACCCACGTTGTAGGCCTCGCCGGCCTTGCCTTCGCGCAGCAAGAACGTCAGCCACTGCGCAAGGTCGGCCTGGTGCATGTAGGAACGCACCGGGCTGCCATCCCCACCGACCACAATTTCCTGCCCGTACAAGGCATCTCGGATGAAGTTGCCGATGGCGAAATGCGCGTTCAACGGCAGATCTTCGCCGACAAAGGCGAAGCAGCGTGCCACTACCGCCTCGAACCCGTATTGCGCCGCATACAGCGCGCACAGGTGCTCCGCCTGCCGCTTGGCGAGGCTATAGACATTACCGGGATTGAGCGGGTCGGGCATGCTGTGCAGATGTTCCGGCATCGCCACCATGTCGGCAGGCTGCGGCCCATAGGCACCACCTGAACTGGTCAGCAGGAAGCGCGAGGCGCCGGTGGTTGCCGCCAGCTCCAGCATATGGCGCGTGCCCGCTGCAATCTGGTCGTACCGTTCCAGCGGCGTCAGCCTCGCTGCATCGGTGGAATCAGCCGCAGCATGCAGGATGTGACTAAAACGGTCGGTGTACGGCAAGGTCTGCGGCGACAGGATGTCGCCCTCGTGAAAGCGCAGCCAGGACAAGCCATCGAATTCCGGATGCCGGTCGAGAAAGCGCCGCGGCGCGCGACTGAGCACGACGATCTGGGTGAAGTCCGGCGTGCCGCTCTCCAGTGCCCTGCCAAGGAAATGTCGCAGCAGTGCCTTGCCGAAAAAACCCGTCCCGCCAGATATCAGCAATTTCATTGATTCTCCTTTCATGTTGCGCCCGCCCGCATGATCGTCGCGGATATCAGAACACCAGCACCTTCTGTGCCCCAGCTTCGGCCAGCATTCGTCCTATCGTCTCGCCCCCCCACGATACGGTCACCACAATGGGCAGTCCGGCATGCTCGCGCAGCGCGGCATCACGGTCCATGAAACGGTATTGCCCGCCATAGGCCGATTGCGACAGCGCTTCCCAACGCGCGTCGATCACGGCACGCACCCGGCAGGCAGACAGCGGCCCGCCGGCCGCACGCGAGCGGAAGAAATTATCGCCAAAACCATAGACCACGATCTCCTGCCCGGGAACAAACTGCGCCGCCATCCTGCCTGCGCGGTCGCGCTCTTGCGCAAGATAGGAGGCCAGCGCCTGCGGCAGGCCATGCCGCGCCTCCAGACCAGCCGCGCTGTCGCCCCCTGCTGCGCCGATGACATAGCAGGCGGGGAAGGGATTGCCATCCTTGTAGGTGAAATCCTGGCGACCAGCCTGGCGGATTCCCAGACCCCAGCTTCGTACCACATCCGACAAGGATGCAAGGGAGAAATGATTCACGTGCAGGCGATCGAAGTAATAGCAGAACTCCCGGCGCGGCGCGGACGCGTAGTGCGCCGCATCCGGTACCTCGATGTAGATCTTGCCGCCCGGCGCAAGCTTGCCGACGATGGCGGAAAAATCCTTGAGATCGACGATGTGTTCCAGCACGTGCGACAGGATGATCACGTCAAACTGTTGATCGATTTCCTGCCACGAACGATTGAAGCGGATGCGCGGATGCGCGCCACGCCCACCCGGCGCGTCCTCCTTGACGTTGGGATCGCTGCCGGCATAGCGATGCTGCGGAAAACGCGCCACCAGGGTGCGCAACAGGCCCGCTTCGCCACATCCCACGTCGAGGACATCCAGCGCCTCCGGACCGCCGAGGATGGCGGCCAGGGTATCGGCCTGCGTGACATAGCGCCTGGCGTCCAGCTCGGAAATCTCCGCGTGGACCGACATCTGGTCATTGGTATTGGCGGCGTAATAGCGGTCATAGGCTTGCGCATCGACCGGTGCCACGTAGGCGAAATCGCAGGCTGCACAGACGGATACCGTAATGTCGGAGGGCAGCCCTGCACGCTGCGACAATGAGAGCGACAGCAAGGGTTGCGCGGGCAGGGTGCCGCAAAGAGGACAGGCACACAGGGGTGGGCGTGTCCAATGGCGGGTATCGGAATCGGGATGGTCCATGAGGCGTCAAGTCCAGGTCGGAAAACAAGGCGGAAGCGCAGTGCCCGGCACCGCGCTGCGCATCATCAATAGAAATAGAACGACGAGTCGTCCATCAGATCGGAGTAGTGACGCAGTCCCACCTTGTAGTCCGGACGAATCCGCTTGACCTCGTCAAGCAGTTTCCAGAGGTCGGACGCCCGGTGATAGGCACACACGCATAGCTTGGGCCGCTGCGCCCGGATGGTGTCGGCCGCGCCCTTGAGCGCTTCTTCCTCGGCACCTTCGATATCAAGCTTGAACAGCGTCACCGGCCCGGTGATGATGTCGTCCAGGCGTATGGTCTGGATGTAGGAGACGATGTCATTGGGGATGGGACTATCGATCTCCTGCAGCAGGTCGAACGACATCGCGGGACGATAGGTAAATTTCTGGTACGACGACGACAGGCCGAGATTGTAGAAAAACACCTCGGGCCGGTCGGCATGTCGTTTCAGGCCATCGTAATACGCCGGCAACTCCGGTTCGAACAGGTAGGCATGGGTCACTTTGCCCAGGCGCTGTTCCATGCGCTCCAGGCTGTCGCCGTTGAAGGCGCCGGCATCGACGTAGTAGGCCATGTCGGCTGGCTGGACAAAATCCGCATCGAGGTATTCATCGGCGAAAGGCGACTTGATGGCATCAGCCACCTGGGTGGCCAACGTACGGCGCATCCGGATCAGACCGTCGAAGACCTGGCGCGAACGCTCGTCGTCCAGTGCCAGGAAGGCCGAGATGAAACGCATGGCGTCGGTGTCGAGTACGTCGACGAAGGAGCGGAAATCGCTCTCCGCATTATGCGAGGTACGCAGTGCGAACATCAGTTCGTGCATGTTCTTCACATGCTTCCAGCCCAGCCCGTGCAACTGCGCCATGATGACGTTGCTGTAGCGACCGCTGGCCACGACCACGGACTCGTTCTCGCCATCAATCTGCCCGGGACCACCGATGAGGATGCCGTCGATGCGCTTGCCATGCTTATCGCTACTGTTATCTATGAAGCCCTTCACCTCGATCCCGCGTTCCACGCAGAAACGCGCAACCTTCGCCCCCAGCTTGTGGGCACCGAAGATGTACAAACCACGGTCCACACTGAATGCCCCTGCCAGTGCCGCCTCCAGCGTGGCGCTGGCGGCCGGGCGGTTGGCATCGGCCAGGGCCAGGATCTCGGGATAGCGATGCAACTGTCTGAGCAGCTCGAACTTCTCCCGCGCCGCCAGCACCACATGCTCGCCACACTCCGAGAGGCGTTGGTCGCCAAGGCGGAACGGCAGCACGATCGCGCCGCCATCGGGCCGGGCGATGCTCAGGAAGTAATCCGTGTCGGCCTGCAGATCGGTGGCGTTCATGCCGGCTGCGTCAATTCCCTTGAACATTCTTTCCTCGCGATGAAATGGAGGGCGCCGGGTGACGACGCCGCAATGCCTGATGCCTAGGCCGACGGTACGTTGAAATAGCGCTCGGCCAGACTCTCGCGTCCCCGTGGACGGATGACGAGTCCCGTCGGCCCGTTGTAGACCACGCTGTCCGCCGGAATCTCACGATCGAACACCAGCGTATTGGCACCGATGGAAGAGCGCGCACCGATGGGCTTGTTACCGATGATCTGCGCGCCAGCGGTCAATGCCACACATTCACCGATCTTCAACTCCGGATCGGTATTGACGGTCACGTTCTGCAGTATCACCAGGAAATTGGAATACTGCGCATGGCCGAGCACGCTGCCCACCGGATGGTTGAGGAAGAAGATCTCGGGCAGCGCCAGCTTGTAGGAGCAGAACACGCCGTTGAGCGCCTGGTTCAGCAGCATCAGCTTGTCGCACAAGGCTTGATTCTGCGACCGCTTCCAGAGGCTGTTGCCCATGAAATACAGCAAATGGCAGTACTGGCCCGAATGCAGGTGCGACAACTGCACCTTGCCATCGACCACGAAGCCGCGGATCGAGACGAACTTCAGGCAATACTCCAGCCGCTGCAAGGCCTCATCGAAGGCGGCATCGACATCCGCGCCGGCAAACGCGTAACGGTCAGGGAAAAAACGGTCGAGCTGCTGGCCCATGTAGGCCTTGAACTCCTCTACCGGCATGGACAGATCCATCATCGCGCAGGGCCCTCCCCGGCAACGGCCGGCCGTGGCCGTGGCAGTGGCAGTTCGTATTGGGCGCGCGCGAGATCTTCCGGCACTCCCATGTCGATGAAATAGGCATCGGTCTGCATGCCGTAGATGGCTGCCGTATCGAGCTTGCCGGCCAGCACATCGAGCTCGAAGCTGAAGGCGGCATCGGTGCTGTCAGCGAACACGCGGGCATGGACGTGATAGACGCCGGAGTTGATCAGACCCGCCTGACCCACACCCTTTTCCCGAAAACCCAGCACGCGTGCAGCCTGGTCAATCTCGACGCGCCCGAAGCGAGAGGTATCGGCCATGTACTTGAGCGCCATGGCAACATCGGCCGCCTTGTCACGGGCGAAAGCAGCCAATGCACCGGCATCCAGGTCGAGCAGGGTGTCGCCGTTGACGACGATGGCTTCTTCAATCTCGTGCGAGCGCATGGCATGACGGATCGCGCCGCCGGTTCCCAACGGCTGCGGCTCCACCGAATAGGCCACGGGGACACCACGCCACTGGCTGCCATAGAGCGCCCTGATCTTTTCCCACTGGAAGCTGACGGCCAGCACCAGCTCACTGGCACCACCCTCCACCAGCCGGTCCAGCACGTAGGACAGGAAGGGACGGCCGGCCACGGGAATCAAGGGCTTGGGCGTCTCCCTGGTGAGCTCGCCCAGGCGGGTTCCCAGTCCACCGCACAGGACGATGGCCTTCATACAGGCTCCGGCCGGAAGATCCGTTGTTCGATGTGCGCGCACAGGGCATGTTCGATGACCAGGTGACATTCCTGGATACGCGGCGTGGAAGCCGACGGCACGCACAGGCAATGATCGGACAGGGCCTTGAGCTTGCCACCCGATTGTCCGGTGAGGCCGACGACCTTGATGTCCTTCTGGCGGCAGGCCTCGATGGCGTGCAGGATGTTTTCCGAATTGCCACTGGTGGAAATGGCGATGAACAGGTCGCCTGCACACCCATTGGCCAGCACCTGGCGGGCGAACACCTCCTTGTAGCCATAGTCATTGCCGATGGCCGTGAGGATGGAGGAATCGGTGGTCAGCGCGATGGCCGATAGAGGCGGCCGGTCGAAATAGAATCGGCTGACAAGTTCGCCGGCAAAATGCTGGGCATCGGCGGCACTGCCGCCATTGCCGGCGATCAGTATCTTGTTGCCGCGTTGATAGGTCTGCACGCACAGCTCGCCGATGGCCTGCAACTCGGCATTGAGGGCGGCATCCCCCAGGAAGGCCTGGAAGACCTGCAGCGATTCCTGCATGTGCAGGGACAGTCCATTGGATGAGTTACCAGACACTTCTGCCTCCATCGACGACCAGGTTGGTTCCATTCAGATAGCTGGATGCATCCGAGCAGAGGAAGGCAATCGCGCCACGATATTCGTCAGGACGGGCCATGCGCCCCATGGGAATGAGCTTGACCAGCTTGCTGACGAACACATCGTTCTGCCCGGCGTACACACCGCCCGGTGAAAGCGAATTGCAGCGCACGCCCTGCTCGCACCAATAGGTGGCCAGGTACTTGGTCAACCCGATCAGGCCGTGCTTGACCACCGAGTAGGTCACCGGCTTGACCGGCTGCAGATGCGGCGCGCGGCCCTCGACCTGGTACAGCCGCTGATCCGGCGCGATGACCCCGAGGTCGGAGGCGATATTGACGATCACCCCGCCACCGGCCTGCGCCATGTGCGCACCGAATACCTTGGAACAGTTGAAAGCGCCGCCCAGACCGACATCGATATCGAGCTGCCATTGATCGGAAGGGAAATTTTCCAGACGCGAGAAATTCATCCCGTCCGCATCTTCCACCTTGGGATTGCGGGCAGCGTTGTTGATCAGGATAGCGATTGCGCCGTGCTGCTGGAGGATGGCCTCACGCGCGGCCTGTACCTGGTCCAGCCGGGTGATGTCGGTCTGCAGGACCAGCACATCGATGGCGAACTCGTCGCGCAGCGCGCGGGCGTTTCTTTCCAGGCCGGCGGGGTCGATATCGAGCAATACCGGCTGCCCTCCCAGGCTGGCAATAGTCGCTGCGTGCTGGTAACCCAGCATGCCACCACCGCCGGTGATGACAGCGACTTTGCCTTGCAGGTCGAACAGGTCTTTGCTGGAAACGGAATTGGACATAGCCTTGATCTTTGCCACAGAGAAAATGAAAGGACGCTCGCCATCAGGCATGCCTGCTGGCCGGCGCCGGGACGGCTGCTCAACTGCGCAGCTGCCCTCCATCGAGGACGAACACGGCACCGGTCGCGAAGCTGGTGCGCGCCGAGCACAGGAAGAGCACCATGTCGGCCACTTCCTCGGGGGTACCGAAACGGGCCAGTGCGACATCGCGCTCCAGCATCTCGGTCACCTTCTCGGGCGCGGCCTTGACCTTGCGTTCCCAACTGCCGCCCTCGAAAAGGATATTACCCGGTGCCACTGCATTGATGCGCACGCCCTCCTTGGCCAGGTAACGCGCCGCGCTGCGCACGAAACTGTCGACCGCAGCCTTGGAAGCCGAATAGGCCGTCGGCGCACCCAGCTCGGCGCTGCCGCAGATGGACGAAACGCACACGATGGCCGCGCCTTTCTTCAGGAAGCGACGCGCGGCGTGAACCGTGTTGGTCGTGGCCAGCAGATTGAGCTGCAAGACCCGCAACCACTCTTCTTCCGATTCGGTACCGGGTGGCACCGAGGTGCCGCTGCCGACGTTGCATACCAGCAGATCCAGCTGACCATGAATGGCAACGGCGCGCTCCACCACCGAGGCGGCGCCGGCCGCAGTGGTGACGTCACCGGCCACGCCGATGCCACCGATCTCATGCGCGGCGGCCTCCAGCCTGGACGGGTCGCGGCCGTTGAGCAGCACCTGGCAAGCTTCACCTGCCAGGGCGGCGGCGATCTGCCGGCCTATGCCCTGCGAAGAGCCGGTGACCAGGGCCACCTTGCCGCGCAGATCAAGTTCCATAGTGGCGGCTCAACAGCCCGGTCACCATCTGCACATACCGCGCCAGGGCACCGGCATGGTCGCCGTCGTCGGCGCGGGCGGTCTGCAGGATGAAGCTTCCGGCGTAGTGTCGGCGCGCCAGGCCGGCCATCACCTTCTCGAAGTCGGCGTCGCCGGTCCCCAAGGGGACGGTGGTACCGCCCAGCTTGCGATCCTTGACGTGGACATTGACGATGCGCTCGCCATAGGCGGCAAATTCTTCATCGGGATCGAAGCCCAGGCTGGCGCTGTTGCCGATATCGTAGTTGACGTTGAAGACGTCAGCCGGCAACAGGGCCATGAAGGCCCGATAGTCATCCGGACCATAGTCAGTCTCGAAGATCACCTGCACCCCGGTGGCACGCAGCACCTCTGCCCGTTCCAACAGATGGCGTACCAGCACATCGCGTTGTTCCGATGTCTCCAGGCGGCCGTTGTCCACCAGCGGCACCACGACGAAGCGCACCTCCAGGCGCGCAGCCGCGGCCAGCACCAGATCAAACTTGCGCAGCAGTTCGCTGCGTTGCTGGCCCTCGTATTTCCAGAACGGCATCTGCATGAAACAGTCGCCTGTCAACGAGTGGACGGCCACGCCATGGCGTGCCATCAATGCCCGTATTTCGGCCTGACCTTGTTCAGTGATGAAGGGGTTCTGCTCCAGACGCTCGTCGTCCAGGGTCCATTCCATTGCCGTCAGGCCCAGCGCCTGGGCACGCGGAAACTCGAGTTGCCAGGTATCCCAGGGAAAGGCCTGGATCTTGCCGTCGATACGATCGACCAGACGTCCCTGCATGAATCCTATGTTGTTCATCACAATCCTTTTGCAGTCCATCCGCCATCGACGATGAGGTCGGTGCCGGTGACATATTTGCTGGCTGGCGAAGCCAGGAAGATGGCGGCGCCCACCAGGTCCTCGGGCTGTCCCCACCGTCCCAGCATGGTATGACCGGCGCGCTGTTCATGCAGCACCGGGTCGGCATGGCTGGCGGCAGTCATGGCGGTCTGGACATAGCCTGGCACCAGGCAATTGACGCGCACCTGGCTCGGACCCAGATCCAGCGCCAGTGCCTTGCTCATCATGCGCAGACCACCCTTGGCGGCGACGTAGGCGGGATTATTGGGAAAGGCCATGAGCGAGCCGATGCTGGTGACCGTGATGATCGAACCCTGCCCGCGTGCGGCCATGCGGCGTCCGGCGTTGGCGCAGCAGTCATAGGCGCTGCTGAGGTTGCTGGCAAGGGTGGCGTTGAAGGTCTCGCTCGATTGCATGCCGCCCTGGGAAGGCAGGGTAATCCCGGCCACGTGGAGGTAGACGTCGATGGCGCCAAACTCGGCCTCGACATCATCGAACAGCCCAGCCACGGCGGCCGGAGCGCATACGTCGCAGCGACGGTAGTCGAAGCGCGCATCGCCAGCGGCATCCGAACGCCCGAAGCCCACCACCCTGGCGCCGGCATCGACCAGGCCATTGGCGATTGCATGACCGATACCGCGCGAGGCACCGGCCACCACGGCGACCTTGCCCTGCAGGGAAAAGAGAGAAAGGATGTCGCTCATTGCGAACTCATTCACCGATCAGCGGGATGAGCATGTTGCTGCGTAGCTCTTCGCGGTCGAGGAAGGGGAACAGGTCTTCCAGCGGCGACGATTCCATCTTGCCGTTGGCGCCCTGGCGGGTGGCAATACGCGGGATACGCGGCTCTTCCGGCAACACCATGACCTCGCACAGCAGCGGACCGTCGCCGGCCAGTGCCTGCTTGAGCTGCTCGGACAAGCGCGCGCCCGACTCGATGCGGATGAACGGCACGCCATAGGCGCGGGCCAGGGTTTCCAGGTCGGGCAGCGCCATTCCGCTGCTGGCATCGGCACCGACCAGGCGCTTGAAGTAGTTGGTCTGCGAGGTGCGGATCGAGGCGTAACCGGCGTTGTTGATGACGAAGCATTTCACCGGCAATTGCAGGCTGGCCATGGTTGCCAGTTCCTGCACGTTCAGTTGCAGACCGCCGTCACCCTCCACGCAGATGGTGCGCTGGCGGCCCGCCGCCAGGCAGGCGCCGACGGCCGCCGGCACGCCGAAGCCCATGGCGCCGGTGCCACGGTTGTGGAAGCAGCGCTGGCCTGGTTTCAGGCGCAATGCCAACAGGAACAGTTCCACCGAGAAGCCGGCACTGCCGGTGGCGATGACGTCGCCCTCGGCCATCTCGGAGGAGAGTGCATCGGTGAAGTGATACAGGCTGAGCGGTCCTTCGGTGGTGATCTGCTCGGGCTGCAGCAGGGGATACTTCTGCTTCCAGCCGGCAATGCGCTCCAGCCATGCTGCGTAGGACGGCAGGGGCGGCTGGCGATCGAGCGCCGCGTGCAAGGCCACCAGATAATCCTTGGCATCGGCCACCACAGGCAGGGCGATTTCCATCTTCATCTTGCGAATCTCGGCGACGTCGATATCGACCATGATCTTCACGGCACCGCGGGCAAAGCGGTCATGCGCGTAGGCCGTCATCGCCATGTCCAGACGGGCGCCCACCACCAGGATCAGGTCGGCGTTCTGCAACGCGAAGTTGGCCCAGCGCGGCGCGATCGAACCAGGACGACCGGCGTACAGGGGATGGTCTTCCTCGATGATGTCCATGCCCAGCCAGGTGGTCAGCACCGGCACGCCGGCGCGGTCGAGGAAATCGCGCAGTTCCGGAACGGCGCCTGCAATGCGCACGCCGCTGCCGGAGATGACCACCGGACGTTGTGCCTTGCGCAACAATGCGAGGGTTGCCTCGGCCTCGCTGCGCAGGTCTGCGCGCGGGGCTTGCACCGCTGCCGGCGCCCGACGCAGGGTGGCCGGATCGACTTCCATGGCCTGCACGTCCAGCGGCACATCCAGCCAGACCGGGCCACGACGGCCACTCATGGCGGCCTGTACCAGTTCATCGAAGACCACGCCCACATCTTCCGGGCGCAACAGGGTCACGGCCTTCTTGGTGATGGAGGACACCATGGTGACGATATCGGCTTCCTGCACGCCCAGCATGCGCAGTTCGGTACCGGCCTTGAGGTCGGCAGTTTTGACCTGACCGGAGACGAAGAATACCGGTGTCGAATCCAGCCAGGCGCCGAGGGTGGCGGTAATGACGTTGGTCGCGCCCGGGCCGCTGGTCACCAGGCAGGCACTGGGGCCGGCCAGCAGCTTGCCGGCGGCTTCTGCGGCGATGCCGGCAGCCTGCTCGTGCAGGCAGAGCACGGGTTCCAGCTGCGGGTGAAGGCCCAGGGCGTCGTTGAGGTGCATGGCCCCGCCACCCGGCAGGAAGAACACCTGGCGGATGCCCAGTTCGGCCAGGCGGGACATGATGTAATCGGCGACGCGCATTTCAATTCCTTCAATGGCTGGGAGCCGTTGGCAGGCTCATCCTTGCCACCGGTTCAAGAGTTGACTTCAGCGTCTTTTAACGGCACGAAGTCCATTTTGTTTAGTTCAGCGAGGCCAGATATTCAAGCGCCGACCAGAATCCGGCGCCGTGGTCCTTGTGCCCTTGCCATACCTCGGGGATGAATCCCATACCCGGGCAGGCAGCGATCTTCTTCCAGCTGGCGGGCCAATCGACGTCGCCGGTGCCCATCACCACGCCTTCGCCGTTGGTCCCCTTGGCGTCGGCGACGTGCAGATGCGCCGAATAGGGCAACAGCAGGGCCAGGGATTGCTGGAAGTCCAGGCCGAAATGGTTGCAGGTCATCTGCAGGTGCGACAGGTCCAGGCACAGCCGCATGTTCATGGCACGCGCCTGGGCTGCCAGCTCATCGGGCATCATGAAGATGTTCTGATGACGCTGGCCACCGAAGTGCCAGGGGAAAGGCGCCATGTTCTGCGGGATCAGTTCGGTGCGGCCGAAATCGATCTGTGCGCACGATGCCAGGAAACGCTCATACAAGACCTTGCGATGCGCCAGCGGGAACGGTGCATCGGCGGAGAAGCCGCCGACATTGGCCACGATCAGCAAGGAATCAGCCTGGGGGAAGAACTCGGCGATGCGGTGCGTGGCATCGACCACGCGCTGCAGGTTGTCGATGGAACGCTGGCGATAGGCTTCGTCGTCCGCAGCCAGGTCCAGCAGTTCGCTGTTCTCGAACAGTTCCGGCGCATGCACCACCAATCGGGTGCAGGCGACCTGCGTCAGATAGGGAGCAGGATCGACCCCCAGGTCGCGATACGACAGGTGGAACTCGAACAGGTCCGGCTTGACCCAGGTCTCGTACTGACGGAAATCGTGATAACGCACCGGCACGCCCCATTTCACGGGGAAGTGGTAGCGGCGGTCGATGCTGAGTTTTTCACGCAGATCGCTTTCGAACAGGAATTCACCCTGGGCAATGGCGCGATTGGCGGGCTTGCCCAGCAATTCGACCAGTTTGTAGGGCGCCAGGCCCTGGCCCGGACTGGCCACGCGCAAGGCACTTTCGCTGAATACCTCGCCTTCGGCGATGTCGCGCGCGGCAATCACGCTCTTGGCCAGGTTTTCACGGTTGAGCAATTCACCCTGGCTGGCATGACGGCCGGGGCCGCTCCACGGCAGCGCTTTCTCGATCTGGCGGATACCGTCCACCAGCTGCCGGAACTCGGCCGGCTCCAGGCTGGCCAGGTGGTCCGGCCCTTCCATGTTGCGGTCCAGGGTGATGTGGCGCTCCACCAGCGACGCACCCAGCGCCACCGCGGCCAGGGTCACGGCGGTGCCACGCTCATGGCCCGAATAGCCGATGACGCCATGCAATTGCTTCAGGCGGGCGATATAGCCCAGCTGGATATCGGACTCCGGCGCCGGATAGGTGCTGTTGCAATGCAGGAGCGCGAACGGCACCTGCAAGCTCTTGAGCTGATCGATGGCGCGCACGATTTCATGCTCGAAGGACATGCCGGTGGACAGCACCAGCGGCTTGCCCAGGCTGGCCGCCTTGCGAATCAGGTAGGGATTGCACAGGTCGGCCGAGGCGATCTTCAGGGCCGGGACATCGAAGCCTGCCAGCACGTCGACGCTGGGCTCATCCCAGGGCGTGCACATGTAGGTGATGCCGCGCTGGGCGCAATAGTCGCGCACGGCGCGATGATCTTCGATGCTCAGTTCGACCTTGTTGAGCAGGTCCTGGATGTATTCGACACCGAGGTCTTCCGCCACCGAGCCGTCGGCCTTGGTGCGATACAGCGCGCTACGATCGCGCAGCTGGAATTTGGCGCAGTCGGCACCGGCCTCGATGGCCGCGTCCACCAACTGCTTGGCCAGTTCCAGCGAACCGTTGTGGTTGTTGCCGATTTCGGCGATGACGAAGACGCGTGCCCCGCCGATTTCATGTCCATCGATGGAAAAAACGGTATTGCTCATAGGATTTTGGTGCGCCAGGAAACGACACCCTCATTTTCAAATTTGAAGATCGACAGCTTGCAGTTCAGGTCCTTGAGGCGCTTGGCCAGTTGCTGGCGATACTGCGGCTG
Organism: Herbaspirillum sp. C7C2; assembly: GCF_022627865.1. NCBI lineage: Bacteria > Pseudomonadati > Pseudomonadota > Betaproteobacteria > Burkholderiales > Oxalobacteraceae > Herbaspirillum > Herbaspirillum sp. C7C2. The sequence goes on along the minus strand of NZ_JABXGI010000025.1, from coordinate 27,787 downwards.
CACGAAAAACAGGAAGAACCCACCCGCGCCGGCACCCAGCAGTTTGCCACCCAGCGCGCCGGCCTGCATCGCCGATTCGTAGATATGGGCCAGTTCGGGATTGCTGATGTCGGCGGAAAGACCGCGCTTGAGCTGCCAGGCCTTGTCCAGGCAACGACCGAAGTCCATCAGTTCGCCGCGGAGGAGATGGCGATGCATCTCCCGGCACAAGGCCACCATCTCGGTCAGCTGCTCGGCCTTGTTCTCGTTGGAGTAGGTCTCGCGCTGCTTCTTGTGCAGCGTGCCGGAATCATGCTTGATGCGCGAATCGCAGAGGATCAGGCATTCTTCCAGTTCGTTGACGGTCGCGGCTTCCAGCCGGATCGCATGAACCAGGTTCTTCTTGTCACCCAGTTCGATCAGGTTGAAACCGCCGAAGGCTGACGCATACTGGTCCTGCCAGCCACCTGCCACACCGAAGCAGACACGCTCGGCCTGGAAGGCCAGTTCAGCCACTTCATAAGTGGTCCAGCGGTCCAGTCGCATTTCATTGAAGGCCGCGACCACGGCGGTAGCGACCGCGGACGAACCGCCCAGTCCGGAGCCCACCGGAAAGTCGGAGCGCACATACAGGTCAAACCCATAGATCGGCTTGATCACCGACACTACCGCCGACAGCAGGTCCTGGCGGGGCGAAGCCAGCAGGTCCAGCAGCGAGGGGTAGTGGGTATGGGTATCGAGGTCTTCGGAATAGATGTGGATGTTGCGGTCGGCGCGCGGGATCAGGGTAGCGTGGGCATACAGCGCCACGGTGGTGCTCAGGACCGCACCGGGATGATCCACGAAGTAATAGGTCAGGTCCGATCCACCGCCGCCGAAGCTGATCCGCACCGGGGCGCGGGCACGCGTGAGGACCGGAGCCTCGGGCGAAGCCAGCTCGTACTCCGGGGTGATCAGGTCCATCAAGCGACCGTCCGGGGCGACCTTGGGAATGACAGTGAATCCCAGGTCCAGCAATTTCAGCATTTCCTCGCGACTGGCATTCATCCCGACGCTGCGGAAACTCTTGTTCATGCAGGCAGTGACGGTTTCATCGGTCTGGCCACCGTTGAGCAGGAAGCGCCGCACGTCACCATTGGTGATCAGGCCCTTCAACTGGAGCTCACGATCGGTTACGAAGACGGTCTGGAAACGGCTCGCTTCAATCTTGTCGATGGCAGACAGCAAATCCTCGTCGTCGTAGACGATCATTTTTTCCAGTAGCTGGTTCAAAATGCGACCCCCAGGAAGCGTTCAAGATGATCAACCACGTGATCCAGATGACTTTCGGTCAGCCCAGGGAAGACACCCACCCAGAAGGTATCGTTCATGATGACATCGCTATTGCCCAACTCACCGCTGACGCGATAGTTGCGCCCGATCATGTAGGGCTGGCGGGTCAGGTTGCCGGCGAACAACAGACGGGTGCCGATGCGCTGCTGGTCTAGGTAGGTCAGCAGGTCTACCCGTGACACCGGCGCGTTGGGGCGCAAGGTGATCGGAAAACCAAACCAGGACGGATCGGATTCCGGGGTGGCCTCCGGCAGGATCAGGAACTCCTCACAGCTCTTCAGACGTTGCTTGAGATAGGCGAAATTGCGCTTGCGGGCAGCCACGAAGTCATCCACCCGCTCCATCTGGGCCAGACCGCAGGCGGCCTGCATGTCGGTGATCTTGAGGTTGTAGCCCAGATGCGAATAGGTGTACTTGTGGTCGTAGCCTTCGGGCAGGTTGCCCAGTTTCCAGCAGAAGCGTTTCTGGCAGGTATTGTCCTTGCCCGGAGGGCAATAGCAGTCGCGCCCCCAGTCACGGAAGGATTCGGCAATACGCTTGAGCTCGGGGTTGTTGGTGAACACCGCGCCGCCCTCACCCATGGTGATGTGGTGAGCCGGATAGAAGCTCAGGGTACCGATGTCACCGAAGGTCCCCACCAACTGGCCACGATAGGTCGAACCCAGGGCATCGCAGCAATCCTCGATGAGCCACAGCCCGTACTTCTTGCACAGGCCGACCACCACATCCAGGTTGTAGGGATTGCCCAGCGTGTGGGCCAGCATGATGGCCTTGGTCTTGTCCGAAATGGCGGCCTCGATCCTGGCGGGGTCGATGTTGTAGGTCGGGATATCCACGTCCACGAACACCGGCACGGCCCCAAATTGCAGGATGGGGTTGACGGTGGTCGGGAAGCCTGCCGCCACGCCGATCACCTCGTCACCCGGACGGATGGCGCGCGCGCCCAGGCTGGGCGAAGTCAGCGTCGAAAAGGCGATGAGATTGGCCGATGACCCCGAATTGACCGTGATCAGGTGCTGCACCCCCAGATACCGGGCCAGCTTGGCCTCGAAGGCATCGTTGAAGCGACCGGTGGTGAGCCAGCCATCCAGCACCGATTCGGTCATCAGTTCCAGTTCCCTGCTGCCGATCACCTTGCCTGCCGGGGCCACGGTGGTCACGCCGGGGACGAATGCCACCGGCTGGTGCGCCAGTTCGCCATACTGTTTCACCAGTGCGGCGATCTGCTTTCTCAACTGATCTTTATCCATGATGTTCTGTTTTGCTGTCTTGCGACCTGGTTACCCTGCTTACGTCCAGCGCTTCCACGGAGCGCGTCCGGACCACCACAGGTCTTCGAGATAGTTCTTGTCGCGCAGGGTGTCCATGGGCTGCCAGAAACCGTTGTGATAATGCACCCTGAGCTGGTCTTCCTTGGCCAGGCGCTCGATGGGCGCGCCTTCCCAGACGGTGGCATCCTGCTCGATGTAGTCCAGCACGCGCGGCGAGAGGACGAAGAAGCCGGCATTGATCCAGCCGCCCTCCTCGGGCGGCTTTTCCTTGAAGCTCATGACCCGGTCGCCGTCCACGCTGAGCGTGCCGAAGCGCCCCAGCGGGCGCGCCCCGGTCACGGTCGCCATGCGGCCATGCTGGCGGTGATAGGCAATCGAGGCGGTAATGTCGATGTCGCCCACGCCGTCGCCATAGGTGAAACAGAAGTCGTCGTCACCGATATACTGGCCCACGCGCTTGAGACGCCCACCAGTCTGGGTGTCGGCGCCGGTATCGATGAGGGTCACCTTCCATGGCTCGGCATGCTTGTGATGCACTTCCACCGAGTTCTTGGCCAGATCGAATGTGACATCGGAGGTGTGCAGGAAATAGTTGGCAAAGTATTCCTTGATCACATAGCCCCGGTACCCGCAGCACACCACGAAGTCGGTCAGGCCATGGCTGGCATAGATCTTCATGATGTGCCAGAGAATGGGATTGCCGCCGACTTCCACCATCGGTTTGGGTCTGAGAGCCGTTTCTTCGCTGAGTCGAGTACCCAGTCCGCCGGCCAGGATGACAACCTTCATAAGCGCCTTTATTGAACTTTGATGCGATAATTCCAATAATTCGGCCCATTAAATCACACTTGAAAAACGGCCTATTTGGCGATTAGAAAGGTTTTTTTCAGCCTCACCCGCGCCTTCGTAGCTCATCCGGCGACCCGCCACCGCCGCGTTGGATGAATACGGATCAGCTGCGGCGGACGCCCGTCGAACCGTACCAAGAACGGGCCAATCTGATCCAACATGCTTCAATTCCAGACTTCTTCCTTAAAAATCCTGTATTTTCCCGAACAGGTCCCTGTTTAATCCTCTCACTCCGGAATCGCAATGAGCCAGAATGCAAACGACAACGCCCCGTCCTCCAAGGCACTGGAAGAAAAACTGGCGCAGATCGACGGCCGCCTTGACGGGCTGGAACACAGTTTGAGGCAGTTGATGACGACCACCCGCGTCATGGCCGAGACCCAGGCAAAGGGGATCGCCCAGATCGAACGGTCGATGCAGCAATTGCTGATTCCGCTGCATATTTCCTTGTCAAAATTGAAATCGACCACGCAACTGGTGTCGCGCAACGTCTATCGCGGCCCGCGCGAGGTGATCCGCGTGATCTTCCTTGTTCACAATGTGGAAACCTGGAACGCCCTGGATGAAATCTACCGCCTCATGCTGGAACACGAGCGTTTCGAGCCGGTAGTCGTGACCCTGAAGCGGGATTTTCTCAACGCACAGCGCTTTGGACAGGAAGAGATCAACTACAACGGCCTGATGCAGCTGGGCATCAAGCCGATCCGCTTCAACAGCAACGATCCGGTGGAAGAACTGGAACTGCTCAAGCTGATGAACCCGGACATCATCTTCCGGCAAGCGCCCTGGGATATCAGCATCCAGCCTGAATTCCGCTACAACGAAATCAACTTCGCCAAGGTCTGCATGGTGCCCTACGGTTTCGGTTCGGTTGCCATGCAGGATGAACACTACAACCACCATTTCATGCGCAACTGCTGGCGCATCTATGCCGAGTCGCCGCTGGCGCTGGATCGTGCGCGGGACTTCATCTTCGATTCCAACATGGTGGTGGCTGGAACGCCCAAATTCGACCAGATCATCCGTGCCAAGAGCGAGGCTGCCTGGCCACTGCCGATCGGCCCCGACAAGATCCGCATCATCTGGGCACCGCATCACAGCATGACCGCGGACTGGCTCAATTTCTCCACCTTCCGGAGCAACTACAAGCATTTCCTGCAACTGGCGCGCGAATGTCCGCACCTGGACATCGTCTTCAAGCCCCACCCGGCCCTGCTGGAAAAGGTCGTCGCCTATGGCTTCATGACGCAACCGGATCTGCGCAGCTATCTCGAAGAGTTTCTCGCCTTGCCCAACACCGCCATGGTCACCAACGGTGACTACGCGCCGCTGTTCTGGGGTTCGGACATCCTCATCACCGATGGCATTGGCTTCTTCGGGGAATACATGGTCACCGGCAAGCCCATCATCTGGACCGAGAACCCGGGGCACTTCCCCTTCAACCCGATCGGCGAGATGTTGCAGGAAGGCATGTATCGGGCCGGCGATTTCGAGGCTGTCGTGGGCTATCTGGAACAACTCTGCGTGGAAAAACAGGACCCGCTCAAGGAGAAGCGCGAGGAAATCATCAAGCGCCTGTTGCCGCGCCCCGAGGGCAGCGCGCAATTCATCGTCAACGACCTCCTCAATGAAATGGACAAGCTGTAAGCCCACGTCCTGCTTTGCCTAGTATTTCACCTACAAGAATATCGAATGAACATCGTCATCCTCGCCGCCGGCATGGGCAAACGCATGCAATCCGCCCTGCCCAAGGTCTTGCATCCCCTGGCCGGCAAGCCCCTGCTGGGCCATGTGGTCGACCTCGGCCGCTCGCTGGCCCCCTCACAACTGTGTGTCATCTACGGCCACGGCGGCGACGCCGTACCCAAGGCATTTGCCGACCAGGGCCTGTCGTTCGCCCTGCAGGAACCCCAGCTCGGCACCGGCCACGCCGTCATGCAGGCCTTGCCCCATCTGGACGACAACGCCCCCACCCTGGTGCTGTACGGCGACGTCCCCCTGACCAGCACCGCGACGCTGCAGCGCCTGCTGCAAGCTGCCGGCCAGGACAAGCTGGGGGTGCTGACCGTCGAGCTGGACAACCCCACCGGTTACGGGCGCATCGTGCGCGAAGGCGGCAAGATCACCCGCATCGTCGAACAGAAGGATGCCAGCCCGGCCGAACTCGGCATCAAGGAAGTCAATACCGGCATCATCGTCGCGCCCACCGCGCGTCTGCGTGACTGGCTGTCCAGGCTGTCCAACAAGAACGCACAGGGCGAGTACTACCTCACCGACGTGATCGCCGCAGCCGTAGCCGATGGCGTCGAGGTGGTCTCGGCCCAGCCCGACGATGTGGCCGAAACCCTGGGGGTCAACAGCAAGGTGCAACTGGCGGAACTGGAACGGGTACACCAACTGCGCATCGCCCGTGCCCTGCTGGAGTCCGGCGTGACACTGGCCGATCCGGCACGCATCGACGTACGCGGTGTGCTCAACTGCGCGCGCGACGTCAGCATCGACGTCAACTGCGTCTTCGAAGGCAAGGTCAGTATCGGCGAAGGCGCCACCATCGGCGCCCACTGCGTCATCCGCAACGCCCATATCGCTGCCGGTGCGAACATCAAGCCCTTCACCCACATCGAAGACGCGGTGGTCGGCGCCAAGGCCCAGATCGGTCCCTATGCCCGCCTGCGCCCCGGTACCGAACTGGCGGCCGACGTACATATCGGCAACTTCGTCGAGGTCAAGAACAGCATCGTCGGCCTCGGCAGCAAGGCCAATCACCTGGCCTACGTGGGTGACGCCGACATCGGCAGCGGGGTCAACGTCGGCGCCGGTGTCATCACCTGCAATTACGACGGTGCCAACAAATTCCGCACCGTCATCGAAGACGATGCCTTCATCGGCAGCGACAGCCAGCTGGTCGCACCGGTGCGTGTGGGCAAGGGTGCCACCATCGGTGCCGGCACGACGCTGACCAAGGACGCAGCGGCCGGCCAACTGACCCTCTCGCGCGCCAAGCAGCTGTCGCTGGCGGGATGGCAGCGCCCCGTAAAGATAAAGAAGTGAGTGCCCAGGCGCGAATCTGAATTATCCACAGCAAAAAAAAATCGGCCGGCCACATTGTGCGCCGGCCGATTTCTTTTTAGCGCCGCTCACATCGCATCAGCTCTCGATGGGCACTGCCGTTTCGAACTTGCTGCGATAGATGGAGAAATAGCTGCGTACATTACGTACATTGCGCTGCGAGGCGAACAGGCGATGCGCCAGCGCGTGATAGGCCGGCATGTCCCGCACCAGCACCACCAGCACGAAATCCGGCCCTGGCGAGACGCGATAGCACTGCTGCACCGCCGGCTCGGTCGCCACCAGCGCCTCGAAGGCCTGCTGCTCTTCCTCGCCCTGGCGGTCCAGCGTGATCTCGACCACTGCAGTCAATGTCGACGACAGGCGCACCGGATCCAGCAAGGCCACCTGACGCGCAATCACCCCGGCCTCGACCAGCCGCTTGACCCGCCGCAGACAGGTGGGCGGAGAGGCATGCACCCGGGCAGCCAGCTCCTGGTTGGTCTGGCTGGCATCGGTCTGCAAAGCCTGCAGAATCCGGCGGTCAAGGTCGTCCAGGTCGAGTTTCATCAGCGTTGAATCAGGGGCCAGTCATGGATCGGAAAAGATTGGAACCGCGCATATTGGAATATAAATTCATTAAATTGAATTTAATTCCCAAATATTTCTATACGTCGTAATCAGGCAATATTAATTCATTTAATACCAATTTTAGAAATCATATTTCAAATTGCCTGCCCTACCATGCATGCACATCTTTTCCCAAGAGGCATTCCATGTGCGGCATCGTCGGCGCAGTAGCGCAACAAAACGTCACTCCCATCCTGCTTGAAGGCCTGAAGCGCCTCGAATATCGCGGCTACGACTCCTGCGGGGTGGCGCTGCATGTGGATGGCAAGCTGCAGCGTTCGCGCAGCACCTCGCGCGTGGCCGACCTGCAGCAGCAGATTGCCCAGACCGGCCTGGCCGGCTTCACCGGCATCGCCCACACCCGCTGGGCCACCCATGGCGCCCCTGCCACCCACAATGCCCACCCGCACTTCTCGCGCGACCGCATCGCACTGGTCCACAACGGCATCATCGAGAACCACGACGAACTGCGTGCCGAACTGCAGGCAGCCGGCTATACCTTCGAGAGCCAGACCGACACCGAAGTGATCGCCCACCTGGTCGACCACATGTACGACGGCGACCTCTTCCACACCGTACAGCAAGCCGTGCACCGCCTGACCGGCGCCTATGCCATCGCCGTCTTCTGCGCCGACGAACCGCACCGCGTGGTTGCCGCACGCCAGGGATCACCCCTGATCGTGGGCGTGGGCGAGGGGCAGAACTTCGTCGCCTCCGACGCCATGGCCCTGGCCGGCACGACCGACCAGATCATCTACCTGGAAGAAGGCGACGTCGTCGACCTGCAACTGCAAAAGGTCTGGATCGTCGACAGCAACGGCCGACCAGCCGAGCGCGAAGTACGCACGGTGCAGGCCTACACCAGCGCAGTGGAGCTGGGCCCTTACCAGCACTACATGCAGAAGGAGATCTTCGAGCAACCGCGTGCCATCGCCGACACCCTGGAAGGCATGGTGCGCATCATGCCGGAACTCTTCGGCGACAAGGCCTACAAGGTCTTCAAGGAGGTCGACTCGATCCTGATCCTGGCATGCGGCACCAGCTACTACGCCGGCCTGACCGCCAAATACTGGCTGGAATCGATAGCCCGCATCCCCGTCAACGTGGAAATCGCCAGTGAATACCGTTACCGCGACAGCGTCCCCAATCCGAAGTCACTGGTGGTCACCATCTCGCAAAGCGGCGAGACCGCCGACACCCTGGCCGCACTGAAGCATGCCCGCAGCCTCGGCATGCCGCATACCCTGACCATCTGCAATGTGGCCACCAGCGCCATGGTGCGCGAATGCGAACTGGCCTACATCACCCGCGCGGGTGTGGAAGTCGGCGTTGCCTCGACCAAGGCCTTCACCACGCAGCTGGCGGCATTGTTCCTGCTCACCCTGGCACTGGCACAAACCCGTGGCCTGCTGACTGACGAGGAAGAAGAAGCCCACCTCAAGGCCATGCGCCACCTGCCCGCAGCCTTGCAAAGCGTGCTGGCACTGGAGCCCAGCATCGTGGCCTGGTCCGAGGCCTTCGCGCGACGCGAAAACGCCCTCTTCCTGGGTCGCGGCCTGCACTACCCGATCGCACTGGAAGGCGCACTCAAGCTCAAGGAAATCACCTATATCCACGCCGAGGCCTACGCCGCTGGCGAACTCAAGCACGGCCCGCTGGCCCTGGTCACCGAGCAGATGCCGGTGGTGACGATCGCACCCAACGACGCACTGGTGGAAAAGCTCAAGTCCAACATGCAGGAAGTGCGCGCACGCGGCGGACAGTTATATGTCTTCGCCGACGGCGACTCACGCATCACCTCGGCCGAAGGCGTGCACGTGATCCGCATGCCAGAACATTACGGCGTGCTCTCGCCTATCCTGCATGTGGTGCCGCTGCAGTTGCTGTCGTATCACACGGCATTGGCAAGGGGGACGGACGTGGACAAGCCGCGGAATTTGGCGAAGTCGGTGACGGTGGAGTGAGGGGGCGTTCTGACCACAATGTTTGTTCCATACAATTATAGTCAGAGACATGCAATTAAAGTCTGAGACATGTAATTAAAGTCTGAGACAAGTTTTTCGTGCAGCTCTAGGATTGAAAATCTTTATGTCGGTGGTTCGATTCCGCCCCGGGCCACCAAGAATGTTCCAAGTAAAAGCGCCAGCCCTCACCGGTTGGCGTTTTTCATTTCTGGGACTGGAAATTTTCGGCTTCGGCCTATTTTCGGTTTCCTCCTGCCGATTTGCCCTCCTCGCATACCTGCTCTCCCAAGTCCAGCAACATACGCTTCAGGCTCCTTCTTGGCCTCGAGATTTGACCGCCTCTGCACTTAGTCCAGTGAAAAGTTTGACAGTGAAGTCGTCGAACATCCTGGGGAGCGCCTTGCTGACTAAGAATATACGCTGACATCGAATCATTCGGCACCCTGTGCCCGCGTGGCCTCGACAGCCAATACCGGCCGTTGACCGCGTCCGGTCTGAACGACCGCTTCTCGGGTGAAAGCCGCCAGTCGATTGCTGGATTCTCCGCGCGCTGGCTCGAGCCGCCCCTGCGCCGCCATCCAGCTAGAAATTTGAAAGCCGTCACTCAGCCGCAAGTGCAGGGCCAAGGCACAGCACAACTGTTTTTGCAGCATGACGTCACTGATAAGCGGCCGGATAACGGTGGGCTCAACCGTAGAGTCAATGAAAAAATACTCGGTGACGGCTTGAGGAAAGCGTGGAGGCACCTTGTACTGTGATCCTTCAGCCCCCCGCTCCCTGCAACCGCGTGCGATGCAAAGCCAAGTACACGCGATGCGCGTCGCTGAGCCAGCGCAGCGCCATACCGGAATGTAGCCCCAGGTGACTCCGGATCTCATCCGTCAATGTTGGCGAGATCAAAAGTCCGCCATCATCGTCAAAGCTGATCAGAAACCGATCAAACAGCGCATCCAAATTGGCCACCAGCAAAAAGCCGTTAAACACGTCCAGTCGCTCCGCATCGCTGGCGCACTCTACCCATGGTTTTGCATGGCTGGCGCGAAGCACCTCGGGCAGCGCCACGGCTGTCACAGCGCAGGCGCCGCCCCAGTAGTCAAGCATGGCCTCCCGGAATTTCTGCTGTCCTACTCTCTGACGGACCAGTCGTTCCACCTCTGTTCCGCCAAGATTTGGTGGCAGTTGAGCCAACTGGCGGGCCACTGTCGCCTCATAGTCGTTGGCAGCTTGGCTGGGCAGGGCACGCGCCAAACCAGCGGCGCGACGAAGCAAAGTCGCCAAGCTCGCTACCGTGTCGGCAGAAAAGCCATCGGTTTGACGATGCTGGGGAAATGAGCGGCGCATCTCGGGTAGCAGGGCTGGCGTTTCGGCGCGCAAGCGCAGCAGGTAACCGCCTGCGGGCTGGACAACTACCTGCGCGGTTGCGACGTGCCGTGCTGAAGCCAGCAGTACACCATCTGGCTCGCTGGCGACTACATGCTCGAAGCCATGATCGTGGCCCGCCTTTTCGACCAAGGCTCTCTGGAGCGGGTTCATCAACGTTGTCACGGCAGTATTGAAAATGGAATCCGACATGGGCGCCTACCGCAATGCTTCCTGCCGCTTTGCAATGAACCTACGGCGGAATAACAATCCTTCATCTGAGCTGGGGTCAAGAGTCAAGCGGACAACGTCGCCCTGCAGGTCTAAGGGAGGGGGCGTAGTCGTCGTGACGATGTATTGAAACGGCAGTTGACCGTCTGGATACTGCTCCTTTTGGAGGGTATCGATCAGTGACAGGAAGTTCTCATAGAGCCCTGTGCTCATGTCCGCCTCTCGAGGGCAATCATGAATGAAGAGCCCTGGCAAAGCGCCCTCCGTGCGTGGACTGTCCAGCATGCAAGCTATATCGCCGAGCAGGACCTCCAAGACTCGGAAGGCTTCTCCCCCGCGCATGGAGAGCCGAAATGGCCGCTGCTCGTCACGCGGATCAAAGGTGCCAAACGCACCGTCGGGGAACAATTGTTGGGTCAGTCCGTCGGTGATTGATGCAAGTGACTTTTCTCGGTCGGACTTGTTCTGCTGCAGCACAACCAGTTGGGTCTGAACACGTCCAAGGTCCTGCTCAACCTGAATGCTCTGAGCACGAGAAGCTTCGATATCAGCCTGTGCCTGCGCCGACCCAGAGGAGCTTTCCCAGCGAGCAAGTTCTTCCAGCAGGGCAGGCCATTTATTGGCTTCAAGCTCGGCAGTCCGCTTGGCCAGTCGAGTCCGGCTCTGCGTGGTGATGAGCGTCTTTTCGTTCAGCTGCATCGCCTCAATTCGCTGCGCCAGTCCGTTCTTGCGCAATAACACCCTGCCTGCACGGGAAACTGACTCATCCATTGCAAGTTGGAGGTTCTTCTTGTCTCGGGCATCGCGGATGCTGGCCTGCTCCAGTAGGTGTATCTCCGCCCTCACATGCTGGCATTCGGAGAACCGCACATTACCTTCTTCGCAATGCCCAGTCAGCTGCCTAAGTTTGAGCAACTGCGTTCCCAGGGAACGAAATGCTGCCTCATCACCTCGCCTGGCGGCATCTGCAAGGTCAAACTCAGTTTTGGCTTTTTCGTGTTCAACCTGCACCAGCTTCAACTCGGCTCGCAGGTCGGCTACGGCTTGGTCGTCCGCTTCCTGCTTGGCGTTCCACTGTGCCAACCGCTTTTCGGCCTCCTCGCTTGCTGCCCTGATGCGACGTTCCACCGAGTCCCCGAAAAGGTCGTCGACGCGGATAGGCAAATCATCAGGCAGCTGGCCGCGAGCTCTCAGGCTCGACTCGATTCGGCGGCGGATTAGCGCAGGCTCCTTCATCAGAGCTTCGGTTTTCTCCTTCGCCTTCTTGACGCTATCCTCCAACTCAGCCGCCTTGGTCAAAAGCGCGGACTCTCCCTTGTCCAAGAGACCAAGCACTGCTCGCATGACGATGGGTGGATCCTGACGGCGACGTTGCAGCAAATTTCCTTCACCGTCGCGCCAGGCAAAGAACGACTTGAACCGTGACCCTTGATCCCGGCTGATCCAGGCCAGCAAATGCCGCCATTCGATGGCCTGGCCAGTCTCGGGAATGCTCTTGGGCGCGACCCGGCTCATCATGTCGTCCGCGAGCTTCTTGAGAAAAGCACGGTCACTGCCCTCGGTCTGGCGAGTCCAGATGCCAGTGATCTCCGTACCCGGGCAGGCCACGCCCTCCTTGTGCGCATTGAAGTACCGACACAAAGTGAAGGGCTGTCCGTCCACATGCATCACGGCAATGACGCCGCCTTGCGGAAATTCTCCGACCAGCTCGTCACGCATTTCCGCCACGGCTTCAGAAGCATCGCCCATGCACAACCTCAGCAAGAGGCACAGCGAGGACTTGCCCACACCATGCCCGGCCGCGCGTGTGCCTTTGGCACGGCCGGCGGTTGGCTCTTTGGCCCACACGATGTTCAGCCCGCGTTGAAAGGAGATCGTGCGCAGCACGTGATCTTCGCCCGGTTCGTCGAACAGGGCCAAGCACTCAAACCACAGGCGCGGCGCGCTTCTGTCTGTCGATAAATGCTTGGTCAGTTGCTTCACAGCGCCGTCCTCCCATTCAGGCTTGTTTAATTGACGGGGCCGTAGCTGCCGTACCTTCATCGGCCGCAGTCATCCCCGCGAAGGCTCGAGTAGCTGCTTGAACCAGCACCGTCGCCACCGGTGCGGTTTCTGCAGTCACCAGCGCATAGGCAGGAAGTGCCACTGTTTGAATGCGCTCGATTAGGTCAGTGGCTGCGTGCAGCCGGATCACGCCCGTCGCCTCAAAGTGACGAGTCCACTGGTGCATGCGGTCGCCCGGCAACCTCGCGCTGTCGAACACACCGGGATGCGTTTGCTCGAACGCACGAAGCCGGGCGACACCCTGAGTGTCCACAAAGCGCCCCTGCAAGTCAGCGCGGCCTGCAAGCGTTAGCGCCTGGGTCAACTCGCGGCGAGGCATTCGACCTGCCTGCTGAATGATCGTGAGCAGCAGGCCGGCAAGGTGGGCATCGGCTTCATCTCGAATTACGCCATGGGCGGAGTAACTGCGAGTCGCCTGTGCCCCTGGGAGGGGGCTGAGCAGAGCACCGTAGGGCTCCCCACTGGCTTCAGCAAGATCCATACGGTCAAACTCACGAAGGACCAAGCGCTTGGTCCGGTACTCTCCATGTTCTCGTTCCTCGGCCCTTCGCAATGCAGCAAAGGTCTCCGCAGTGCAATCTGGTCCAAGTACATCGCGCGGTTCCAAAAGGTATTGCACTTCCTCTCGCGTCAGTCCGAATAAGTTGCGAGCAACGATAATGTCCAGCTCGGCGGATAACTGCGCTCGCTCCGCCGGATCGTGCGCCGGAGTGATGTCTTGGCCTGCCAACTCCGGAGTTTTTGCAAGTTCTTCGACGAGTCCTTCCATCTCTGCGCCAGCGCATGAAAGCCTGGCCGCCAACGCACACGCCCTGGCGGCGGCGCTCCCAGTTGCTACAGTTCTTGGAAACGGCAACGATGCAAGGATCGACAACGACATTGTTAACGCGACCTTCATGCGCACGATGAAATCCATCGCCAACGTGTTCCCCACTGCCAGCCAGAGGAGCATGATCGCTGGACTACTAGGTTCAAATTCGATAGTCGGAACTTTGTGGCCACATACGGTGTTTGGAGGAATCATCGCAGCCATGAGTGCGCGCTGATTCGTGGAGTTGCCGACATCACAAAATCCAATCCGATACCGACGTACCCGATCATGAATCTTGTTCGGAATTTTCTCGGGCACGATGCGCCACTGTGGCCGGATGCATTTTTCCTCCGTCCCAAAAGTCAACGGTTCCCAAGTCACATTACGACCATGACCCGACACGTACCCTTTCGCCCGATAGTCGTGGTGCGTGACCATGCTGCCTTGATACAGCGGCCAGCCGCGCGTATCCATAGTGAAGAGCTCATTGTCATTGCCCATGTGTATTTCAGTCGCAGGCACCCAAGTCGGTAGACCTTCGATTTCGTCCCCGAGCCGTGGAAATCGTGCGTACATCTTGCGCGCGATGTCAATCTCGAGCTGATTGGAGAACTCCATCACGGCAATTGCTTCTGGCGAGAACTCGCGCAGCAGGGCGACCGGCAAGTGAAGTGGCCGTTCACGGGCGACTTGCAAACGGTCTTCTGAATTGATGGAAAAGGCCGCTGGAAATTCGGAAGTTACGCCACCTCGTTGCGCACAGTAAAGCGCAAATTTCATCCGCGTATCGATATCTTGAAACCACACGCCGCGAGTGTTCTCAAAGCCAAAGAGCGTTGTGAGACGGAACTCTCCAAACAACGCAGCACGAATAGCTGATGCATTTGCGCCGTTGTAAAAGTTCTCAGGTACGATCTGCGCAGCGAACCCGTCAGATGCGGCAAACGTCAGCGCTAGCTCAACGAACTGGCGATAAACATTGAAATCGCCTTTGCCCAGGTTGCCTGCGGCAAACATCCGGTACCGGCCACTGTCTTTGATGAAACGCACGGCCGCATATAGTTCGCGCGCATGCCTCTCCCACTCGTGACGAATGACGGGCGTGGTCAGCAACTCAGCGATACGTGCTTGCTGCTGCGAGGGCGCCATGCTGGCAATCACGGGTTCGTGCTTGGCGAAAAACTCTTTGGCGTCGGGACTCATGGTCTCCCATGGAGGGTTACCCAGTACCAGAGAAAAGCCGCCACGTTTGAATACCTCCGGGAACTCCAGTGGCCAATGGAAGAATCGATACTGCTGGCGTAAGGCCTCAGTTTCCTCGGCGACGTGTGACGCGAGGCTGGTTGGATCACCCAAAAACCGCCAAACCGTATCCGACGTGGGCGTGTGCTCTCGCCCCTGCCGCTCTACCGGTTGCTTAACGTTAAAGAAGGCGGCCGTCCAGAGATCGCAGGCTCGCAGCAGGCGCCAAGTCAAGGTCCCATCGGCGCGGGCATGTTCGTAGAGTTGACGTTTCGCTTCAACATCAGATAGGCCATCGTCGTCGCGGCTCAGCCGGGCAAGCACTGCATCCAACTCGTCTGGAATGCCAAGGTTCAGGCCTGCCAGGGGCAATGTAGGTTGCGCTCGCTCGCCGATATTTCGGCGCCGCAGTGCTGAGCCTGCCTCACGGTTGTCCACCGATTGCCCCGAAATGCCCGTGTCGGCCAACACATCCTTCAGGGGGGCAAACGCTTCGTTGGGAATGCCGGCTCGCAATACGGACAGATCATGTACTCCCAGCAGTGCGTCGCCACAGCGAACGTGAGCATCAAGAAAGCCCAGCGGACGTCCTGGTTCAACGCTCTCCAGCCATAGTGCAACTTTGCACAGTTCAATGGCCATAGGATTTCGGTCCACGCCGTAGACGCAGTTGGCGACAACCTCACGCAAGGCGTGTCGGTAGCCTTGCGGTGTGATCGCACCGTCGGGAGACTCAAGAACGGCCAGCTTTTCAGCAATTCGTCGTGCAGCTGCCAATAAGAAGTGACCGCTGCCGCAGGAAGGGTCAACAACGCTAAGAGATAGCAGGGCCTCAATCGGACCGTCTGGGTGTTTTGCCAGTTGTTGATCAATCAGCGGATCGAGCGCCGTGCGAATCAATTCTTGAACCAAATTGTCCGGGGTGTAATAGCTACCGCTGGTCTTCCGTTGGTTGCCGGCAGCGCTGCCCTCGCCGGTTACGCCGAGGAAGCCAAAACTACGGGCTGGCAGGTTAATCGTAGGCGTCAGCTCTAGCAGGCTTTCATACACGCTGCCCAGTTCTTCTGGCCCCATGTTGCGGTAGTCCACCGGGGTGAGGCTGCTGGTCTTGCCTTGGGCGATGACGGCCCAGCGTAGGTGCTGCAGAGCCGCCAGCATGTAGGTGTTGTGCAGGCTGGCGGTGTCCAGGTGCGGACATTGGTCTTCCGCGAACAGGCCACCGAGAGCGGGCAATGCCAGCCGGGACTGGCCGTGGGCCAAGCCACGCCATACGATGCGGATGACCTGCCAGTGGTCGTCATGCCGATTGCGGGCACGGCGCTTTAGGCACAACTCACGCAGACGGCTCAGTGCATAGCCTGCGGAATAGGCCTTGCGGGCAGCCAATGCCTCGGCGCTGTCATCAACCGGATGCAACACACCGCGCTCTTCCACGGTGAAGACAAAGATCAGCCGGTAGATGAGGCGCAGCAGTTGCTGGAAGTAGGCGTCCTTGCTCAGGCTTCCGTCGTGCAGCGCGGCGCGCAGTGCATCGTTGGTGGGGTGCTGCAGGAATCCTTCGCCAAAGGTGAGCAGGGCTTTCTCGACTCCGTTGCGCAGACCGTCGCGTACACGCGTGCCCTCAGCTTTGCCTGCTTCGCGCCACTGCTCCCAGACGCACGCGGCGCCACCAGATTGCGGTGCACGGCTGCCGTGCAGCAGACGCCACACGCTGGCGAACTCGGCATAACGCTGGCCGCCCAGCAGATCGGCCAGGTCGAATTCCAAATAGGTTGGCCGGGTGAGCGAGGCCGCATCGCGCAACAGGCGGAGTTGCTTGCCGTTGCTGACGATGCCCCAGGTGTGCTCAGGGCTGGCGTTGAGCAGCTCTTGCATGGCCTGGAAGGCAGACTTCTTGCGGTTGCCACTGCCCGCCACTGCGAAACGTGGGTCGGCATCGTCCAGAGCCAGGTTGTGCGGGGCTACCAACACTGCCATGCGGCCTGCCATCACGTTGACGGGGTAGGCCATGGCGGCCACTTGCACCGAAGTGGTGGGCTGTACTGGGGTGTAGCCCAAGGCGTCGCGGAGCAGTTCGCTCACAAAACCAATGGTGAGCCGGTGGGCATCTACGTCGGCACGGTCCAACTGGGCGGCGAAGTGTTGCCACTGCGCGCAGGCAATCTGGAAGGCGCGGCTGTATTCGTCTTTGAGCTTGACGCCCTTGGGCACACCGTAGTCGACCTCGGTCTGGCCTTGAGCGCGGCTTTGTGCGGCTTTTTCCAACTGATCGGGCAGGAACAGGCTGCCTTCCAGTTGAATGGTGGGCAGGTTAAGCGTGGCTTGGTGCTTGCTGTTGCGTATGCGTTTCATGTTTTTCTTGGCTCAGGCTTACAGCGAATCGGGCAGGAGCACGTAAACGCCCATCACATCCACCGGCAGGCAGGGCTTGACGTTGTACTGGCCCACGTCGCGAGCGGCTTCACGCACACGCTTGTGGTCGTCCAGAAGGGCATCAGCGCGTTGCTGCGCCAGGGCTTGCAACTGCTGAGGATGGGCAGCCAGGAATTTGAGGGCGTGGCGCACCTCGCGCTGCACAGCCTCAGGCGGCAGGTTGCCACTGGGGATGCATTCGATGAGGCGGGACGCCTGGTCATCGGCCAGCCACTCTGGGTTTGCTCGGCCGCGTACGGCCAGGGCCACGGTCTCTTCGGCCATCATCTGGAAGGGTTCGCGGCGGCGCACGTAGCTGAGCTGATGCCGCACGCGCAGCAGGTACAGCGTGGTTGCCACTTCCACGTCGTTGGTCAGCGTGGCTGCGCAGCGGGCTGCTACGGGCTGGGTGTTGCCCAGCGCGTCTTCCAGCAGGTGTTGGGCCAGCAGGCCCACGAGGGGGTGGCTGCGGTGCAGTTCGTCGAAGTCGATCAGCTGAGCTGCGTCCAGCCCTTCATCGGCCAAGCGCATGCGCAAGGCCTCGGGCAGGTGTTGAGGGGTGAAGCGCACCTGGTTGGCGCGGCGCGTACTATCCAGCGGCGAGCCCAGGCGTACGCAGGCGCTTTGCAGAAAGCGCTTCACATCGGCTTGACCACCCAGGGCTTGCTGCTGTTTGTGCCACTCGGGCAGTACCTCGTCAGGGCGAATGCGACGCTGCGCAAACACGGTGCGGTTGGCCTTGGCCTTCTCCAGTGCGTCTTGCCACTGGGCCTGCAAGGGCGCGAGCAGGCGTTCCGGCTCGCCAAAGTCGAAGGACTCTTGCAGCATGATGGCCGGTGCCCTGTGCTCGCGGCGCATCAGCGCGGCCTTGACCAAGGCCTGATTGATGCGGGCATCGTCTTCGGGCAGAGGGACCATCACGCCCAGCTCCTTCTGGATCGCCTCGCCCTTGCGCAAGATGACCTTCAGCACAAAGCCGTCGATCGGGTTGTCTTGACCGTAGAGCATGGTGCAGCGCACTTCAGGGGCTTGCTGGCCAAAGCGGTCTACTCGGCCTTCGCGTTGTTCGTGGCGCGTGGGGTTCCAGGCCAGGTCGTAGTGGACGACTGCGGTGAACAGGTGCTGCAGGTTGATGCCTTCCGACAGGCAATCGGTTGCCACCAGGATGCGGCTATCGGCTTCGCCCATGTCCTCCACGCGCTCACGCCGCTCTTCGGGTGTGAATTCGCCTGTGATGGCCTCGATGGTTGCCTGCGGAAACTTAGCTTTGAGGTGGTCCGCTACGTAGTGCGCGGTGGCGATGTAGCGGCAGAACACCACTGGGTGGTAGCCGTCTTTGAGCAGTTGGTCGACATGCTGAATCAATGCGGCCAGCTTGGGGTCGCCGGACTGGCCGGAGAGACGCTTGGCCGTGGTGATGAGTTCTTGCAGGCGGGACGCGTCTTGCACCTGAGCTGGGGGTTCCAGATCGCTGGCCGATAGGTCATCGGCCGCGCCATCGTGCAGGCGCTCGTCGGTCAGCAGGCCTTCTTCGGACTGAGTGCCTTCAAGACGCGTGGTCAAGGCTTTGACCGCAGCGGCGGGGGAGGATGCCACGCAACGCAGCAAGGCGAGCGTGGCGTACCACATGAGGCCCGAGCCTCCGGCCACCCCCTCGCGTTCGGCGGTCTCTGCCAGTTCGCGGCAGTAGTCCTGCACGGCGTCGAAGAAGTTGCCCCAGTCGCCACTGAGCTGGTAAGTCAGCTCGGTTTTCATGCGCCGGGCAAAGCCGCGGCCGTCTTCTGTTTCGGCCTGCCATTCGGCGATGTCCTTGCGACGGCGTTGCACGAAATGGCGAGCCAGTTCCTGGCGCAGTGGATCACTGGCCGACATGCGACCTTGCAGCGCCAGGAAGCGCTGATCCAGCAACGACAGCAGGTTGTAGAAGGCGACTTCGTCGCCGGAGTGTGGTGTGGCCGTGAGCAGGATCAGATGCCTGTGCTCGTTCGTGCCCAGTCGCTGCAACAGTTCAAAGCGAAGTTGCTTGCCGGCGCCGCTGCTGGCGCAGGTGTGGGCCTCGTCCACGATGATGCATTCGGGAGCGGTGGCGATGAATTGCTCGCGGTTGCGTTCGCTCTTGATGTAGTCCAGGCTCACCACCACCACGGGGTGGTGATCGAACAGAGCCACACCGTGAGGCAGTTCGCGCTCGACACGGGCGGCGGACGATGCCGTGAGCGCGACGGCATGAAGGTTGAACCGGGTTTCGAGCTCAGATTGCCATTGCTCGACCAAGTGGGGTGGGCACAGCACGGCGATACGGGCAATTTCTCCTCGGTCCATCAACTCGCGGGCAATCAGCCCGGCTTCAATGGTTTTGCCGATGCCCACGTCGTCGGCAATCAACAGGCGAACTGTGGACAGGCGCAGGGCCATCAGCAGGGGCACCAGTTGGTAGCCACGTGGCTCCACCGCGATGTTGCCGAACGACCGGAACGGGCCAGCCCCGGCGCGCAGAGTGAGGCGCAAAGCGTCGCGTAGTAGGACGGCTGCCGCATGGTTGCCAGCGAGGGCTGGATCCGGCAAGTCAAAAGTGGCGTGTTCAACTGGCGCCAGTTCCAGCTCGGGGATCAGGGCGATCGTTTCGTCTTCTGCGCCGCCCAGAGGGCGCAAGCGCAGCCAGTCGCGGTGTGAGTCGGTCTGCACCACCCATTCGCGGCCACGGGCGCGAACCAGGTTGCCAGGCTGAAAGTCGTGTTCAAGGGTTGTCATGGAATGCATTCGGGGATATCAGCTGGCCGGACCGAACACGGCGGAGTGTTCAGCGAAGCGCTGGGACCAATGTTCGGGTTCAGAGAAGTCCAGCACTTGCCAGCCCTTGTCTTGCAGCGAGGCGGCTGTGGCGGCATCGACCGGGCTGAGGAACACCAAGGCGCGCGCGGCCTTGTACTGCGCCGCGGCGGTGGCTGCGCCCTGATTGACGGGGATGTTCAGGGCGTCTGGCGTAGCGAGGCCTGCCTGATGCAGGGCGGCCAGCCAGCGCGCCTGGGGCGTGTCATCTGTTGGTTCAGCACCGGCGGTGCCGGCTTGGCCGACCGGTGAACTGTCATCTGAGGGGCGCAACCTGACCTGAGCGTTGGCCATGGCAACCAGCAGCTTGAGCGCCTCGGGGTTGCGGCGGTTGATGTACTCGTGGTCAGGCTGGTTGAAGTACGAGAGCAGGCACTGGTAGCAGCCAGCCTCGCAGATGTGGTTGCCGAGGTTATTGGTTTCTTCCAGCGCAGACAGGTCTTCAATCCGCCAGATGCCATCGGCGGGATCTATGTGATGCAGGAGCCGCAGCGCATTTTGTGCAACCAGGGCCAAGCTGGCGGAGTCATTGGCCAGCCGGGTGAGCACGCCTGCCCCGCCTTCCGCGGCCTCATAGAACAGGAGCGCGCGGCGTTCGTCGAGCTTTGGCAATGGCTCGGCCACGAGCTCGGACTCCTCGATCTGAAAAGTCATCTCGATACCACGCTTGAGCGCAGCCTGTAACGTGGCCATGGCCTCCAGCGAAAGCGCATGCACCGGCGCAAGAATCAGCAGGTTGCGATGATCTTCAACGAAAGGGACGATGCGCTGGTTGGGCACCTTGTCCATAAGCGCGTCATCATTGCCGTTATCGTCGCCCGCATCCGGGGCATCCTGCTTGCTCCAGGTGCCCGTGATGGGGTTGATGTAGAAGCCCAACTGCTCTTTGTCTTTGCGACGGCGCCATCCCCGATTTATGCGCCAGATACGTGCGGCCGGCGCGTAGCTGAGCTCGGCCAGGGCCTCCTCGCTCTGCAGAACATCGGCTTTCTGTTTCTGAATCTTGCCATCGGGCCCGGGCAGAAAACGGTATGTGGTCTGCAGCTCGAAGCCTTGTCGCTGACGGTCTTCGTCGTTGATGGAGATGCGTTCGACGGGCAGGGTTTCAACCGTCTCGATGCGGTAGAGCTCGCGCACCCAATCGGTTTCCGTCAGCAGCGCATCGCAGTTTTCGCAGCGGTTGACCAGCGGCTGCCCGCCGCCCGGCTCACCCAGGTGGCCATAGCCGCATTGGCTGCACACCAAGGAGGTGATCGTCGAAAGCTGACTGTTGCCTGAGATGTGGTCGGCATTGCCCACGTTGAGCTTGGCACGCACCACGCGGTACATGCGCCCCTGGTGGTAGATGAGGCTGCGCGGTCCGAACTCAGACAGGGCCAGGAACCGGGGGCGGCTGACCATGCTGCCCTCGTCGTCTTTGCCGTTGGTGGTCTGCCCGCCGCGCGCTGGAATCCAGGCCATGAGGGGCAGGCGAGGGAAGTTGTAGCCCGGCAGGAAACCCTGGCTGGCCAGGTAGCGGTAGGTGTAGAAATCGGTGTTCTGGCTGTTACCCGACTTTAGGAGCACGGCGTACTGTCGTGCGGCGTCACCGTAGCGGCGTTGGGCGTTTTGACGCTCGGCGTGCGACGCTGTATGGCTCTTGACGATTTGGTCGGCCATGTTCATCTGCTGTCGAGTGGCGTCGAACAGGACACGCCAGCGTTCCAAGGCGCCCGAAAACTGTTGGGGAGCGCGCTCGATGACCTGCTGCACGTACTCAGTTGTGAACCAGTGGCTGCCGTTCAAATCGGTCAGAAGCTGGTCCACGACGCGCTGCGCGCTGCCCATGGCGCGTTCACGCACTCCGGGTGCGTTGAAGGCGTCTTGGTAGCTCTGTTTGAGCGGCTTGCCTGGCTGGTCCAGATCCAGCATTGGGGCGATGCTGGCATCCAGCGGGGCTTGCGTGCTGGCCAGCCACACGGCCTGCAAGTGGCTGTCCACGAGGTCTCGGTTGGCCAGATCCAGTGTGGGCGCGCGAACCACGCCGTGCACCATGTCGTTGGCATGGTGGAAGAACCATTGATCGTGCGGACTGAGCGCAGCGCAATAGGTGACGACCAAAGCCTGTTGGCCGGAGCGGCCCGCCCGGCCACTGCGCTGCGCGTAATTGGCTGGGGTTGGCGGCATGTTCCGCAGATACACAGTATTGAGCGCGGAGATGTCCACGCCCAGCTCCATGGTGGGTGAGCAGAACATGACGGGCAAGCGCTCCAACGGAGCCTCGTGCGCGGGGTTCTGCGACCAGTCGTTGCGGTCTTTGTCGGTGTAGCGGAAGCGCTGCTCCAGCAGCTGGCGGCGCGGGGCGTCAACCTGTGCGGTGTGTTCTTGGGCCTCGAACTCGAACAGGGGGTGAGACGGCAGGCGCAGCAGATCGGCCACGCTGAGGTAGAGCTCTCGGAAGAAGGTGTTGACCCTGCTGTCATCACCAAGCGCCTGATCACTCGTCAGGCACCAGTCCAAGGCGGCCGCGTTCAGGCGCCAGCCTGCCAATTGCGCGTCGATGGCGTGCTTCTGAACATAGCCGTAGTCGCCTGCCGCACGCAGCAGCGCTTCGATGAGTTCAACCCATTCAGCGTCCTTCCAGCGTTTGACCTCACCAGCAAAGACGGTGTCTTGCCAGAAGCTGGATGTCTTGACCAGCCGCAGCAATCGCGAGCGCGCGCCGCCGGTGACAAGGTCGGTTCGTGGCTTGCCTTTGTATTCAGGGCGTTTGCCCAAAATCAGATAGCGGCCCGTCTCGAGCTTTTCATCGGGAGCAAAAGCCCAGCGCTCCGTGAGGTAGGTATGTCCGCTCGTGCGCGCTTTGTCGTGCTCGACAGGGTCAAGATACCGGGTTTCAAGACACAGATGGCGACGCAGATTGTCAAACAGCAGCTCGCTCAATTGAGTGCGGTGTGCCGGGCTGAGACCGGACAACACCTTGTTTTTCGCAAATGCACCAGCATCAGCGGAAAACTCGACCAGGCCGCGATAGCGGATGGTAACCAGATCGAGCTGATCAAGATTAGGGTTGTTGTATCGCCAGCCTCTGCGCAGGTCACGCAGCAGTCGATAGGCGATGATGAAGCGCAGGGTACGCTGTGCCTCTTGACGTGCCAGGCCCATCAGCTTGGGAGAGCGCAAGTATTCCACCAAGATGCTTTGCTCCACCTGTTGGAAGCCAAGCGCTTTGAAAACGGCATCAGCGAGCTGCTCTTCGTTGAGCACGCCAGCGTTGTCCTGCAGGGCCCCAATCAGGCCCGAACGCAGGGTTAGCAAGAAGATGAAGTCGTTGAAATGCCCTGCCTGCAAGGCGGCATCCTGCCGGTTGTCGGTGAACCCCAAAAGCTTACGTGGGTCGGGTTGCCCAAGCGAGGGGTCTGGCAAAGCGAAGAGCTGTTGCAGGGCGCTCAGCGCAATCATCGTCGTGGCCGAGGATCGGCCCTCACCGGACAGGCTGGACAGGCGATTAGCATCCTTGCCATGTGCCTCATGCACTACGCCACAACTCAGGCAGAAGCGGAATTTGCCTGGAATGAACCAGAAATCCTCACCCGATCCATCGTGCCCTTTAGGATCGGCGGCGACACGATAGGGGATGGCCTTTCTGTAGGCTGGCTTGACTTTCAACTCTTCGCGGCTCAGGTCCAGCCACGCCTCAGGCAGATCGTCGATCTGACCGCCATACTGCTGTCCGCCTTTCGTTGGACAAAGAAACCCGTAGCTGGTGTCTTCATTGTCGTCTGCGGTGACGTCGTCGATCTCTCTGGGCAGATAAGTGAGTGGGCGTTGCCCAGACTGCCACACGGGCAGGTACTCTTGGCCGCAATCCCGGCAAAAGTGAGCGGCATACAGATGTACGCCTTCGTCCTGTCGACCTGGCGCGAAGCGTTGCGCATCCAGGGTGATGTGCCGCTGACCTGAGGTCTCCAGTGTGGTGAGTACCTTGCCGGGGCCGCTGATGAATTGGTGGAGCTTGAAGGCAAAGGGCGGGCGCCCTTGGGGTGTTCGCACCTCATGGGCAGCCACCAGAAACTTTTGCAACGCCGCTCGAGCCAGCGCCACATCGCACTTGGCGTCCAGCGCTAAATTCTCGCTGGCGACCTGAAGTGTCTTGGGCTTGGCTCGTCTTGGGGGTTCGTGATCGGGTAGCTCAATGCCAAGGTTGAGCTCGACCCAGATGGACAATGGATCGCGCTGAAATGCTTCAAAGTCTGGCCATCCGAACTGCTCGCGCACGACGGCGGCTGGCAATTCGGCGGCAATCGCTGCGACGTCTTTGAGCGGGTTCGTGACGCGTTCTAGCGTTTCGCCGATCACATCGTGCTCACTGATGTGAGCGCCAAAAAGTTTGGTGGCCACCTCGGCCACAGTGCGGTTTCGATCTGCTTGGGTACCCGCGCTCGACATGGTGGCGGACGTGCCGATACACACAAGCTTGTCGGCCTTGAGCCGTTCGCGTAGGCGACGAACGAGCAGGGCCACATCGGCTCCCTGCCGGCCCCTGTAGGTGTGGAGTTCATCCAGCACTAAGAACTCAAGGTCCTCGCAATGGTCAACCACCCGGCGATCCACATCATCGAAGCGGGTGAGGATGTACTCCAGCATCATGAAGTTGGTGAGCAGGATGTCTGGTGGGTTGTCCGCTATGGCATCGCGCTCAGACTTTTTTTCCTGGCCGGTGTAGCGTGCGACGGTGAATGGGCGTTCATCTGCCCCGTAGCCATGGAGGAACTTATCGAGTTCTTCCAGTTGACTGTTTGCCAAAGCGTTCATCGGGTAAATGACGATGGCCCGTGTGCGCGCCTTATCCCCCTCTGTCTTGGCTTTGATGATGCGGTCAATGATGGGGATGAAGAAGGACAGTGACTTGCCGGATCCTGTTCCTGTTGTCACGACATAACTTTGGCCCGACTGCCCCTTGGCGAGAGCTTGCAACTGATGGGCGTAGAGGTGGAGCGGTTGCGGATGGCCCTCGGGTTTCCCAACCTGAAAGACGTCCGCGCACGCAGGGTGCAACACACCTTCCGCTGCCAACGACTGAACGGTGCCTTTGCGCTGGTAGTTGGGATTGATCTGAACCAGTGGCTCGGGCCAGTAGCGACCATCCTGGTACTGGCGCTCGACTTCCTTTCGGATGTCATCCGCAGCAATGCGAACAAAGCTGCGAGAGAAGTTACTGTAACGGTCAACCAACTGGTTGCGAAACTGAAAAACGTCATCCACGATTCTGCTCTTCCTTGTTTTCTTTGTGGACGCGTGACGCGTCAAAGGGCATGGCAGCCCTGCCGAGGGTCATGGCTGTTTATGCTGCCATTTGGCGCCTCTGCCTTTGCCATTTGGTTCAATCAGTCCTTCAGCCTTCACCGCCCGCAGAACCACCCGCACCATGTCGCGGCTGACGCCAGGACAGGCCTCCTCAATTTCCGAGATGGAGAAGGGAAGCTGGCGCTTGAGAATCTCAACGCGCACACGGTCCCCCTTGGCTCCGCGCCCGCGCTCGATAGCGCCCACTCGTTCTTCAAACTCTTTATAGGCGCGCAATAGGGCACCCCAGAAGTAATTCAGCCACGGGGCGATGTTGTGCGCAGCGTCATGCCAGTGCTGCGAGCTGGCCTCCAGTGTCTCATAATAGCTTTCTTTCGATTCCTCGAAAATCCGCTCCAGGCTGATGAAGCGGCCTACGGCGTAGTCGAAGTGGTAGAGCAACTGCAGTGTCAACAGTCTCGCCATGCGTCCATTGCCACCCGGGAACGGATGGCCGCAGAGGAAGTCAAGGACGACCAGCGGCACCAGCACCAGCGGGTCGGCCAGATGTTGATCCAGCGCCGTGCGGTAGCGCGCGACGATGTCGTTATTGGTTGCCTTCCAGTGCCCGCCTGCTTGAGGCAGGTAGCGATACAAAATGCCGTGAAGCTGCAACACGGTGCCTTCCGAGAACGGCATCTGGCTCCCGCTCTCGTGGATCAGGCTCAGCGCGTCACGGTAGCCTGCCACCTCTTGCTCGGATCGGCTCTGCGGCGCGGCGTTCTTGAGCACCAGTGATTTGAGCCGGTGCGCCGCCACCACCACGCCCTCCAAGCGGTTTGAGGACTCGGTAGACTCCACTGCAGCCACCTGGCGCAGATCGTTCAAGACGTCGGGCGACTGGGCGACATAGAGCTGCTGCTTGCCGCGGTACTCACCCAGGGCGCGCAGCGTCGCCAACTGCTGCGTATCGAAACGTAGCCGGGCGAGATAGTCTGGCGAAAGTGAGCGCATGCAGAAGCATCTAATCAGAAAAAACGGTGTAATGTTACTGTGAATTGAGGTAAATGTCGTGCTGGTTACCCCAATAAATCTGTCAGCACCTCATTCTGTGGACCTGCGCCAGCAAAATGTCGGACCATTAGGTGGAGTTCTCTGTCCCCAAGGCGTGGCCGCAGCGCGTCTCAACCGAAGGCGGAAGATTTGAGAGGTTGGGCGATAAATCAGGGCCATGCCCGCTGATGCCGCTCATTTCAGGCTCGAGCCCAACAGACGCGCCAAAATTCTGTGACTGATATCCTTACTTCACTTGCTAAGTCCCTCGGTACGAGGCTGGTCGAACCATCTTGAGACTGAAGCCTGAGGCCTAGACCATGGTGCCCTTCTAAGTTAGCTGGGCAGCAAATAGACGTCAATCCAAAGCAACGGCGCCATCACAGTGGGCCGCTGCTGGATTCTATGGCACCTCTAAGCGAACGCTTTGACCCGAAATCACCTGTTCGGCCGCCTGAGCAGTGGGCGCTCACCGCAGCTAGCGACAGAAACA
Organism: Herbaspirillum sp. C7C2; assembly: GCF_022627865.1. Classification (NCBI taxonomy): domain Bacteria; kingdom Pseudomonadati; phylum Pseudomonadota; class Betaproteobacteria; order Burkholderiales; family Oxalobacteraceae; genus Herbaspirillum; species Herbaspirillum sp. C7C2. Next base: position 955 of record NZ_JABXGI010000025.1, on the reverse strand, counting down.
AAAAACCCAGCAGAAGCTGGGTTTTTTTCGGTACCTCGTGGAACTGAGGTACAGCTAAGGCCTCGGGGGGCATGCAAATTAATTTACTGGAAAATTCGTGCCTAGTCAATTTCAACTCAATGTCGTAGTTTCCCGCCGGATATAGCAACGAACAGCGTCATGGGAAGGTTACACCTGCCGCAGCTCTCTCTTATCGCGCCTTTGATTACATCGCACCGTTCATCCCCCGTGATCGTTTGGGACATCACTGCTTACTAACACGCAAAATTCCGACTATTGTCGGTAGCACATCGCCCTTCCCCGAGCAATCATTCTAGTCCTGGCAAATGTATTTCAGCGGCTAGGCGCGCGACGCACAGCTCAAGAAGGAATAAGTGCTCGAGAAAGCTGAATTCCTGGAAATTCCAGGTCTGCAAATCACATTCAATTTCATTAGAAATGAGTTCTCTGGTTACTCATCTCCGGGCTCACGTCCTAAGCCGCTCTTCACCAATAACATTCATGCGTAAATCGACAAAGCCATTTATATGCGAAAAGGAAATCGATTCAGTCCGACGAAGATCGCAAATTGGCATAAAGGCGGCCGAGGAACTGGCACATTGTCGGATTACAAACCTTGGCATCAGGTCACTAGAGGTGACCCGGCCAGCAGCGGACGATCTCAGCTTTTGCAGTGGGTGCATACACAAAGAAGTCATCACACTCTATCCGACATAGAGTCGGACGTATTCACCTTCATCACAATGCTCGCCGACATCGTCGACGTCCGAGAACAGATGAGCCTGAATCTATACGAAAGCGTTCCTCATCTCACAGCATACAGCTCATACGAGCTGAACAAATTAGCCCCTGGAACGTTATCTTGCGCTGAGCGACTGTGACCTGCCCGGTTTTTCCGGACCAGTTTAATTTGGAATAGCTCCGGTTGATAAAGTGTTTCCTGTTTTCTTGCTGA